>JAYSYV010000780.1:0-4636 GCA_043727245.1 Chloroflexota bacterium
TGGGCGAAGAAACCTGGATAGACCAGGATTAGCGGCAGAGCGCCGTGTGAACCGAATCTGGCGTGGGCCAGGTCAATTAGTTCTTTGGCCTTGCGCGGCACATCCCGGAAAGCGCCTGGCCCGGAAAGCGGATTTCGCAGGGTGAACCCGACCAGGGTATTAGCAAATCCATCTTTGACCAGGGCCGGTTTGGGCCGAGCTATCAGGTCGAGTTCCAGGCTGCGCCCGCTGGGATGGCTCCCTTTTAACCCTTCCTCGACTATTTCGAAAAACGGCCCAATCTTTTCTTTGAGCATCCCGACCGTTTCACCTCCGCCGAGAGGTTCATCATTCAAGAAAAAATCCATCTTTCTCTCCTTTGCCTTACCGCATTGTTAATCAGCAACAGTCATGAAAGCGTGAAATATTAAAGCTTGAAACGGGCAATAGCATCTGCTACTCGGACGGCTCCGGCCAGCGCCACAACGTTGTGGACCCGGATAATGTCGGCTCCACCAGCGATTGCCAGGGCCACTCCGGCGGCGCTGCCATAATCGCGTTCCGGGCCGGGTGGTGGCGGGTTCTGGCCGCCGACCAGTTGGCCGATGAAGCCCTTGCGGGATAGCCCCACCAGCAACGGCTGGCCCAACTTCTTGAATTCGGGTAGGCGTTGCAAAATCTCCAGGTTCTGTCGGGCGGTCTTGGCGAAACCGAGGCCAGGGTCAATAATAATCTTTTCCCGCTTAATTCCGGCGGCGGCCAGTTCGCTTAATTTAGCCTCGAACCATTCCAACAGAACTACTACTATATCAGAGCCGTAATCAGTCAGGCTTTGCATGGTCTTAGGCGTACCGCGCATGTGCATTACAATGGCCGGGACACCCCATGCTGCGACAAGCTCGCGCATGGCCGGGTCGGTCAGGCCGGTAATATCATTGAGGATGTGCGCTCCGGCTTGCAGGGCGACCTGGGCTACCTGGGCCTTAAAAGTATCCACCGAGATAAGGTGGCGGCTATGTTGCTTTGCGGCCCGGATAGCCGGTAGCAGGCGGGCCAGTTCATCTCCTGCCGAAACAGGCTCGGCGTTAGGCCGGGTACTTTCGGCTCCCAAATCCAAAATATCCGCATCTTCTTCGAAACGCCGGATTTGGGCCAGGGTTGCGTCCAGGTCGGTCGCCAGGCCATCACCCGAAAAAGAGTCGGGCGTAAGGTTGAGGATACCCATGAGATAGGTCCGGCTGCCCCAGGCAAAGACCTGCCCGGCGATTTCTAGCGGTGCGGGGGCTATCTGGTTCATCGGGTTAGCTTTCGGGCGAAAAGGTTAACCCAGCAGACCGGCGAACCGTCCGGGTGAAATTGGAGCTTCGAGAAGTTTTCGGATAGCGACAGAATTTCAAAACCGGCCCTGATAACACTAGCGGCAAGTTCATCCGAAAGATAGTAAGCGTAATAAAATCTGACTTCGGCATCTTCCGGTTCGCGCCAGCTTTCGGCCTCGCCGCGTTTTACGGCCATAAACAAAATACCGCCTTCGACCAGGACGCGCTCCATTTCGGCCAGCGCCAGCCCGGCGCTTTCTTTAGGAAGGTGCAGAAAAGAAGCACTGGCCCAGATACCGTCAAAGCGAAAGCTTTTCAGGGGGAGTTTGCGCATATCGGCCTGGACGAACTGCCCCTCCGGCACGCGCTGCCGGGCTTCTTCCAGCATCCCAATCGACAAATCCACGCTTGTAACGTTAAAGGCCCGGCTCCGGTAAAACAAAGTATCCCAGCCCGGCCCGCAGCCCAGGTCTAGAATTCGGGCCACCGGGTTTGGCAATAGTTCTGTAAACCATTCGCGCTGTTGGGACATCTGGGAATTATAGGTGCGCCGGGCGTAACTGGCGGCGGTGCGGTCGTAGCTGTGGATGGTTTGTTTAAGGGCTTCTTCGGATGATGGCAAAACTTCCTCTTTTCTCTTAAAGCCGGTAAGTCCTGAAATTATAACATGGCCTTTACGCTATCATCAATATAACCTATTGACAGGGATTGTCCGGGCATTGTAAAGTCTTTAGTAGTATGTGAAGTAATTCACCTTAAAATGCAATGGTCTAGTTTTAATAATTTTATCAGGATAATAGGTTTTAAATGATACCCCCTATAACGAATTTTGAACACTCCTTTTACAAAGAATTGAATGCCGAGTTTGCCGGACGCTTGCAGCCTCACTTTCAGCGCAAGTCCACTTTGATTTCCTTATGTCATATCCTGGAGGACGAAGTTCTAGCCAGTGGAATTTCCCCGGTAATTTTTACCGCTTTTCAGAAGGCCGCTTACTATTTACAAGAACAATCCCGCTACGACCGGTTACAGGCTCAATCGCGCCTGGTGACAGTTTTCGGGCAAGATTTACCGGGCGGTCTGGTTTTTGAGCAGGAATGGTTTGTAGTTATAAATGAACCCCGGTTCAAGGCTTTGCTTGCTTCCTATGAACTGGAACCGGCGGATGCCGCTACTATTGAACCAACCGGCCCTGAACCCTTGTCGGCAGAAAGCAATCGTCAGTTTGTCGGCTTTTGGAGTTATGACCCGGAAATCGTTGATTTTGCCACCCACTTACTGGCCGGGCTAGCCGGTAACGTCGCTCGAAAGGCGGTTGACCAATTATTGCAAGAGCCTTATCAGGCCGAGGAACAATTTCAGGGGGTAGGCCGGGTCAGTAGCCGCATACTGGCTCATCTTGATAGGACCAATCTCAAAGTCCTAAACCATGTCAGGCATAATCAGCAGCTAATAAATGAGTTAGCCCAACAGACCGAGCAATATAATATGCGTTCAGGGCCGGAACAATTAGCCGAACGCCAGATATTGCAACAGGAACTGGTGCGGCTCTATAGCGAAACCTCTCGCAGCCACACTTTACTGCTTCAGACTACGGTTCAACAGGCCCGGCTGGAAAAGGCTATGCAGGCCGGTCAAATCTTTTTACGACAGGCCCAGGCCCAACTAGGCCAGCTTATTCCGGACGCTCAGGCAGCGCCCGTACTGGACCTGTTGAACCAGCTCCAGCAGTTGTTGGCCTCTCCTACCGGTAATTCCTAATTACAAAGCACAATAGCGGATTAATTTAGAGCAGGGGGTGTATACTTTAGCCCTGTTTTGCTATGCTGCTCTGGAATGAATTTCGACTTTCGCTTTTGAGCCTGAAACTTCTCTTTTGTCCACACTTTAGACTTAAAAGATGTGCCATGCGAAAGTCCTATAAACGAAGAAAGGGAGAAAAAGAATGGAGCAAACCCGACAGGTGACAATGGCCCGGCACGGCGTTGTAAGCGCCCCGCACTACCTGGCCGCCCAGGCCGGAACCCGCCTGATGATGGCCGGGGGAAATGCGATTGATGCCGCCATTGCTGCCAATGCGGTTTTGAATGTGGTTTATCCTTTTGTAAACGGAACCGGCGGCGACCTTTTTATCCTGCTATATGACGCTAAAAGTGATGGTATCTACGCCTTAAACGGCAGTGGTCGTGCGCCTGCCGCCGCCACGCCTGATTGGTTCAAGGCCAACGGTCACACCACCATGCCCCAGCGTGGTATTCTATCGGTAAGTGTGCCAGGCGTGGTGGATGGCTGGCAAAAGGTTTCCGAAAGGTTCGGTAAGCTGGGTCTGGCAAAATCCCTGCAACCGGCCATCACTTATGCCGAAGAAGGCTTCGGCGTGGGTCATATATTGAGCGACAGCATTAAAACCTTGCTCAAACAGGATTGGATTCATTCTTCCTGGCGGTCGGTCTATGCCCCAAATGGCAAAGCCCCTGAACCCGGTTCGCTGCTTAAAGTCCCCGAATTAGGCCGCTCCTTGCGCTTGATTGCCGAACAGGGCCGCGATGTCTTTTATAAGGGCGAAATCGGCAAAGCTCTGGTGGAGTTCTCCCAGAAATTGGGCGGCCTGTTCACGATGGAAGACCTGGCCGAGCATACCAGCGAATGGGTCGAGCCGCTCAGTATCACTTACAACGGCTACCAAATTTTCGAGCTTCCACCGAATACCCACGGCCTGACCGCTTTGCAAATGATTAAACTGCTGGAAAGGTTTAATCTTTCGGGCGACCCCTTTGACCCTAAAAATATTCACTTGCAGGTCGAAGCCAAGAAACTGGCCTTTGCCGACCGGGAAGCTTATATAACCGACCCCAAACACATGAAGCTGGACGCAGCCAGACTGTTAAATGATGATTACCTGGAACAGCGCCGGGGCTTGATTAAGCTCGATCAGGCCATGGAAACGCTGACAGCCGGTAAAGTAACCGGCGACACCATTTATCTTTGCGCCGCCGATGGTGACGGTAATGCTGTTTCCTTAATTCAAAGCAATTACATGGGGGTCGGGTCGGGTCTGGTCGTGCCTGGCTACGGCATAGAACTACAGAACCGGGGCGCATATTTCTCGCTTGACCCTTCCCACGCCAATGTCATCGCTCCGCGCAAACGGACCATGCACACCCTCATTCCTTCGATGGCAACCCTCAACGATCGCCCGGCGATTGTTTTTGGCACGATGGGTGGCGATGGGCAGCCCCAGATTCACCAGCAGGTCTATACCAACCTGATAAATTACGGCCTGAATATACAGGCCGCCATTGACGCGCCTCGCTGGATTCATGGTAAGGGCTTCCCCG
>JAYSYV010000781.1:0-13946 GCA_043727245.1 Chloroflexota bacterium
TGGAGTCGTGCGCCGCTTTGAACAGAGTATTGCCATCCGGGCCGGGCAATTCGAGCAGCAAACGGTCGAACTCGACCCGACCGTCGAAGCCGGGCTGGGTTCCGAAGCAGAACAGGCCCAGGAACGCGCCCGCGTCTACAGCTTTTACAATACAGCGACCTCCGAAAAGTTCTGGACTGGCCGCTTTAGCTGGCCGCTGCCGGTTAAAGGTATCGTCACAACAACCTTTGGCAATCGCCGCAATTATGTCGGCGGAGGCTATGAAGTCCACGACGCGCTCGATATTGCGGTTCCAACCGGAACGCCCATCCTGGCCTCCCAGCGAGGCCGGGTCGTGCTGGCCGAGTTTCAGAAGGTTCGCGGCGGAATTGTTATTCTTGACCACGGCCTGGGCCTGCATACGGCTTATTTCCACCAGTCGCGCATTCAGGCTAAAGTAGGTGATATACTCGAAGCGGGCGACCTGATAGGCTATGTCGGCACAACCGGGCTTTCGACCGGCCCTCATCTGCACTGGGAAATGCGTATAGGCTCGGTTGGAATAGACCCCCAGGAATGGATAGGACGCACCTTTATCGCCTCCACGGAAGCCAATCCTTTGCAGGCATCAGCCTGGAGCAGCCGAATTTATCGTTATTAGGGCGGAAAAACTATGGCCTGGCATTTTATTATTGACGGTTACAACCTGATGAAAACCGACCCCGAACTGGCAATGTTTATGCGTCACGGGTTGGAATATGCCCGCGAGGGTGTAATAAAGCGGGTGGACAATGCCGCCGGCCTTAAAAATGCCCAGTCAATCACGCTTGTCTTTGACGGACATCAGAGCGGCCAGGCCGTCGAAACCCGGCAGCGGCGCGGTCGCCTGGTGATAATATTCAGCAAGTTGGGCGAAACCGCCGATGAGGTTATCAAGCGCCTGGTGAAAACTTATGCCATCGAGGCGGAAGTTAAAGTAATTTCGCGGGACTGGGAATTGAAAGATGCTGCTCGCGAGGCCGGGCAGACTTCCGGCAATATCAAGCGGCGCGAAAGCTTGAACCGGACCAAACAGCAGCAAGCCAACCCTAAAGAAGACGATAACTCTGGTTGGAATAACAGCACCAAAAAGCGCGGACCAGCCAAACGCTCTCCAAAAAACAGCCGCAAAAAAGGCCCAGGCGACGATGTTTATTGGTAAAAAATATTTTCCTGGACAAGCTTAGCTGGTTGTGCTACCCTTTAACTCAATACTATCGAATATTTCTAACTTTATTTCTACTCTTAATAAGCGAAGGAGAAACCAGTAGTGAGTCCCTATGTATTCATGCGGCAGTTTCGGACGGTCAGTAGCGAAGGTTACGCCATTATGGAACGGGACGTGCGCCTAGGCCGGGTAGACCTCCATTTCGCTACCGAAAAAGTCTACGCCACCATTGTCCTGGAAAGAGAAATGCCTGAGAGCGAAGTCGCCAACATCATCGAGGAAATTGATAACAACCTGGTAATCAGCGCCACCGTAAAGCGCGAAGACCTGAATGTCTGGGTCTATACCGGGCGTGAGATGGGCTTCTTTTCTGATGAAGAGCCTTACCTGGATGAAGGCGGGTTCGAGGGCGAAGATGAAGAAGACCTGGACGATGACGACCTTGATGACGAGGATTTGGACGACGAGGACGAAGAAGATGAAGATTTAACTTAGTTTACATAACTATTTTCTTGCTAAACCCAGGTCAAACCTGTATAATATACCTCCGAGATTGAATAATCTGGGCGTTTTGAACCTCTTAAAACTTGCTTCGCTACCAAAGCCAGGCAAGCTTAATTGTGTGTATGGCTGGATAATTCCCCCCATTTCAAAGCGCAGCGACCGGACCGGGCAAATCCCAAGCAAGCCCCCCGTCCAGGTTTAAGTTCATCTCCAAATTTGATAAGAGGTAATTTTTAACGCATGAATAGTATCGAAGAAGTAATCACTATCCCCCAGGAAACGGACGCTTTGACCAGTTCCGACCAGGATACCGAGCTTGAAGTAACCGGGGCCGCTTTGCCCACGCTGACCGTAGAGTTAGACGAAAGCGGGCCAGTTTCTTTGATGGAGCAGTTGCTCAACGACCCGGCCAGCCGCCCCCGCACCTTTGAATACGGCCAGGTTCTGGAAGGAACCGTCATGTTCAAAGACAACGCCGAAATGCTGGTAGACATCGGTTCAAAAAGCGAAGGGATTGTACCCAACCGCGAGTTCCAGACCCTCAGTGTCGAAGAACTTGCGAGCCTGAGAATCGGTGATAACCTGCTGGTTTTTGTCATTCAGCCCCAAAACCAGGATGGTTATACCGTCCTTTCAATTGACAAGGCCCGACTGGAGAAAATCTGGCGCAAGTTGCAAATCCTCTCCGAGGCGAACGAAATCGTCCAGGGCGAGGTAGTCGGCTTCAACAAAGGCGGCTTGCTGGTTGAACTGGAAGGGGTACGCGGTTTCGTGCCGAGTTCTCAGGTCAGCGGACTGGGCAACGGCCCGGAAGCAGCCAAACAGGCCGAACTGGCCCGGTTAGTCAGCACCAAAATACCGCTCAAGATTATTGAAATTGACCGGGGCCGCAACCGCCTTATCCTGTCGGAACGCCAGGCTACCCAGGAGAAACGGGATGCTCAGAAAGAGCGCCTGATAAGCGAACTGGTAGCCGGTGAAATCCGCGAGGGTGTGGTAACAACCATTTGTGACTTTGGCGCATTCGTGGACATTGGCGGAATGGACGGATTGGTCCATTTGAGCGAAATGTCCTGGAGCCGGGTCAACCACCCCAGCGAATTGGTCAAAGCCCACGACAAAATCAAGGTCTTCGTCTTGAGCGTGGATGAAAACCGCAAGAAAGTCGCGCTTTCAATCAAACGGACGCTGGCTGAACCCTGGAGCCTGATTGCCGCGACCTACACGCCGGGCCAGGTCTTAGAGGCCACCATTACCCAGGTGGCTAACTTCGGCGCTTTTGCCCGCATCGCGGACGGCATCGAAGGCTTAATCCACGTCTCCGAGCTTTCGGAAGAACGCGTCAACCATCCTGGCGATGTGGTCAAGGAAGGTGATGTGGTAAACGTCCGTCTACTCAGTCTGGACCCGCAGCGCCGCCGGATGGGCCTATCTATTCGCAAGGCTGCCCCTGACTACGATGGGACTGTCGAAGCCGCCGCTGAAGCAGCCGAAGCCGAAAAAGAGGCTGTGGGCGCTTCCACCTAAACCGCTTTCGTTACATAATAAAAGGCAGGGCCGGTGAAAAGCTGGTCCTGCCTTTTGTTTTAGTGAAATTTTTCTATACAATTTTTCCATACTATGTTACTGCTAGAGTCACGATAGGCAAGCGATTAGATTAAGCCTAAATAAAGCTTCATCCTTAGGAGCCTATTTTCAGGTAGTCTTTTCACAAATAATCCCTCTAATTACCTCCAAAAACCTCACTTAGCGCCGGGTAAAGGAACATTTCTTGCACAATAAGGAGATGTGCCAAAAGCCTGGGAAATTCGGCAACTGAAAGCATCATCTGTTTCTAAAATTAGTAAGTCGGGAACACCGAGTGTTTCTAACACTTTACTAACAAACCGGGCCGGAAGTTTGTTTACAGTTGTGGTACAATACCTAAAATAAGCCTGAGAATTTACTTCGACTAATGAAGTTTAAGGCGAGAGGCTTGTTCCAGGAATGGAAAAGAGCGAACTATATTTCCTTTTTTCCCCAATATTTAGCAAACATACTCATTTAAAAGCTCTCATAGTAAAACCAAGTTCTACATATAGAAAGCCTTTTTAATCGCAAAAGCTAAGTACTTTTTGAAACATATCTCAATAACTGGACTACGTTCGTTTGCTTGTGCTAGGCTTTAGCAAGTCGGAAGGCAGGGCGGTTGCCTGTTAACTCTAGTGGGAGAGAAATATTATGTCAGATAGGTTCGAGAAATTTACCGAGCGCGCGCGCAAGGTTCTGACGCTGGCCCAGGAAGAAGCCCAGCGCTTCAATCACAATTATATTGGCACCGAACACCTGTTGCTCGGTCTGGTGCGCGAAGGTGATGGAGTTGCAGCACGGGTACTCAACAATCTGGGGGTAGAACTTCATAAAGTCCGCTCCGCTGTTGAGTTTATTATTGGACGTGGCGACCGCGCTGTAATGGGCGAAATCGGTCTGACACCACGGGCTAAAAAAGTTATCGAGCTGGCAGTTGATGAAGCTCGACGCTTGAATCATCATTATATCGGAACGGAACATTTGCTTCTTGGCCTGGTCCGAGAGGGCGAAGGCATCGCAGCCGGCGTACTGGAAAGCCTGGGGGTCAGCCTGGAAAAGGTTCGGCAGCAGGTTATCCAGGTTTTGAACCAGAGTACTTACAGCAGCCAGCCTAAACAATCCAGCGCAACCCCTTTTGTGGATGCGATGGGAGTGGACCTGACCGAGCAAGCCCGGCAGGACCGCCTGGACCCGGTGATAGGCCGGAAGAAGGAAATTGAGCGGGTCGTTCAAATTCTTTCTCGCCGTACCAAGAACAATCCGGCCCTGATTGGGGAGCCTGGAGTCGGCAAGACTGCTATCGTGGAAGGTTTGGCCCAGCGCATAATCAGCGGGGACGTACCGGAAAACCTTCTCAACAAACGCTTGCTGGCCCTGGACATCGGCGCACTGGTCGCCGGGACCAAGTATCGCGGCGAGTTTGAAGAGCGGCTGAAAAAGGTTGTGGCCGAAGTTAAAAACACTGGCGCAATCCTTTTCATTGACGAGTTGCATACCCTGGTTGGCGCGGGTGCAGCCGAAGGGGCCGTTGATGCAGCCAATATTCTGAAACCGGCCCTGTCACGCGGCGAGTTGCAGACCATCGGCGCGACCACCCTTGACGAGTACCGCAAGTACATCGAACGCGATGCTGCCCTGGAACGCCGTTTTCAGCCGGTTCAGGTTGACGAGCCGAGTGTCGAAGATACCGTCCAGATTTTGCGAGGTATCAAGAGCCGCTACGAAGACCATCACAAGCTGATTATCACCGATGAAGCCCTCAAAGCAGCAGCGGAACTGGCGGCGCGTTACGTGACCGACCGCTTCCTACCTGACAAGGCCATTGACCTGATTGACGAAGCCGCCAGCCGGGTGCGTATGCACCGCAGCAGCAGCCCGCCAACCCTGAAAGAAGCCCTGCGCGGCCTGGACAGTATCCGCAAGGAAAAAGAAGCAGCCATCTCGGCCCAACAATTTGAACTGGCGGCTGACCTGCGCGACCGGGAAGACCGGCTCCGCGAACGGATTACCGAAATGGAATCCAAGTGGGAAAACCAGCAGGAAGGCGAAAAACCCTACGTAACCGAGGAAGACATAGCTGAAATCGTTTCGATGTGGACCGGCATTCCGCTGATGCGTATCGCGGGCGAGGAAAGCGAACGTTTACTCAAAATGCGCGAAGAACTGCACAAGCGCATTATCGGCCAGGAAGAAGCGATTGATAAAATCGCTAAAGCGGTCCAGCGCAGCCGGGCCGGGGTTAAAGACCCCAAACGGCCAATTGGCTCCTTCATGTTCCTGGGTCCAACCGGTGTCGGTAAGACTGAACTGGCAAAAGCCCTGGCCGAGTTCATGTTTGGCAGCGAACAATCGCTGATTAAAATTGATATGAGCGAGTTCATGGAACGCCACAACGTCAGCCGGTTAGTCGGAGCGCCTCCGGGTTACATCGGCTACGAAGAAGGCGGCCAGTTGACCGAAGCGGTTCGGCGCAAGAGCTATTCGGTGGTGCTTCTCGACGAAATCGAAAAAGCGCACCCGGAAACCTTTAACATGCTGCTGCAAATCCTGGAAGACGGCTATCTTAGCGATGCCAAGGGCCGCCGGGTAGATTTCCGCAACACGATCATCATTATGACCTCGAACGTGGGCGCGGAATTTATCAGCAAAAACAGCATGGGTCCCGGTTTCAAAACGAACAATGATGAGTCGAAGCAAGCCGCCACCGACTACACGGCGATGCAGACCAAAGTCCGCGACGAGTTGAAACGAATGTTCCGGCCAGAGTTCTTGAACCGGATTGACGATATCATCGTCTTCCACCAGTTAACTTCTCTGGAAATTCGCCAGATTGTGAACTTGCTGCTCAAGAGGGTTCAGGTCCAACTTGTGGAGCAAGACATTACGCTGGAAATTACCGAGGCCGCGATGGACCTGGTTGCCAAGAAGGGCTACGACAAGCAGTATGGAGCGCGTCCGTTGCGCCGCGTAATCCAGAACGAGCTTGAGGATCGTTTGGCCGAGGGTATCCTTAGCCAGTCTATCCAGCCGCATAGCAAGGTCATCATAGATGCCCAGGATGATGAGTTCAAGCTTGTTCCGATTTCATTGGATGGCGATCTGGTAGCCTTACCGGCTGGTCCGGTGGGTGTCCTGCCAGCCCTTGAAATCGAAGGTGGCGAACCGGAGCCAGTCAAAGCATAAAGGTTCAATAGATATAAAAGAGAGGGCAACCATGCGGTTGCCCTCTCTTTTATATCTAAAATTCAGTTTGTCTATTTACAAGTTTCAGTCTACAATAGAGTGTACAAGTGTCTAAGATTGTTTTAATGTTTGTTCGGATTGGTCCTAATCACTCTATGTTTCCAGGGTAAATCCAAGATTAAGTCAAAATGAGCCAAATTGATAATATCGAAAAAGAAGTTGCTTTTTTAAGCCATACTGAAGCTGTTCAAAGTATTCTAAGAGTCTTAAGTTACACTACCGGCCTACGTATTTCCCTGGTTGCCCGTGTAACCGAGGACTCCTGGACAGCTTGCGCTGTGCTGGACGAAGCTGACTTTGGTTTAAAGGCGGGCGACCAGCTTAAAGTGCAAACCACCTTCTGAAGTGTGGTTCGAGGCACGGTCGCGCCTCTAGTAGTTAGCAGAGCCAGTCTTAACCCTGATTATGCCAACAATATTACGATAAATACCTACGGTATTGAGAATTATATTGCTGTACCCTTAATTCGGCGGGATGGGCGGTATTTTGGCGTGCTATGCGCCATGGATGTCCTGAAGCAACCGGCAAACCTGGGTGAAAGTAGCCTGACTGTCTTCAAACTGCTCTCACAATTGGTTGCTTTTGAAATGGAAGCCGAAGACGAAAGGCAAGCCAGTAAAGCCGAAATCAGCGCCCTAAACGATATTATTTCTATCGCGGCCCACGATTTACGCCAGCCTTTAACAGCCCTGCAACTCCGGGCGCACCTGGCAGCCCGCTATGGACGGCGGGACGGAGCCAGCCCGGAACTGTCAAAGATGCTGGATAGCCTGGTGACGGATGTCCGGCGGGCCACCGCTTTAACCGATGTTTTACTGGATGTCGGTCGCATTGAAGCAGGCCAATTCAGCCTCGATTTAAGCAAAGTTGACCTGGCGCAGTTAATTTTGAAGTCGGTGGAAGATCTGGGAAATGAAGTTGAATGGGCTACCTTTGAACTGGAGATTCCAACCGAACTAAAAATACAGGGGGATGAAACGCGTTTAGGGCAGGTAATCCGCAACTTGCTGGATAACGCCGTAAAATACTCGCCCGGCTCGACTAAACCGGTTGAGGTGAGATTGAGCGCCTTGCCTGGAAAAACTATCTTCTTACAGGTCAGGGACTATGGCATGGGTGTCCAGGAAAGCGACTTAAAGAAACTGTTCGAGCGCCAGTTCAGAACGCAACAAGCGAAAGACTCAGGCATCAAAGGGTCCGGGTTCGGCCTCTACATCAGCCAGAAAATCGTGGAAGCCCACCAGGGCCAAATCTGGGCCGATTTACCCTCCGGCGGCGGCTTACGCTT
Source organism: Chloroflexota bacterium (assembly GCA_043727245.1). Taxonomy (GTDB): domain Bacteria; phylum Chloroflexota; class Chloroflexia; order Chloroheliales; family Chloroheliaceae; genus 54-19. The sequence goes on from JAYSYV010000781.1 coordinate 7,791, forward strand.
TAATATAACCCTGCCAAATTGCATTGAACGTAGAACGTAGAACGTGGATTTGTTTAAGGTTTTACTGGCTACCGCTCCCAGCCGAACGTCTCTTGTAATACTCTTCAAAAACGCTGGTAAATATTGTGTTGGGCCTATCATAGTAACCCTCATCGGCCTGGATTATTTTTGCAGAAGGCGCTCTGTCTTTTATCAAGGCCAAAAATTCAAATAAAGCTTCGACTTGTTGCGCTCCCCAGTTTTCCCCCATACGGTAATCAAACTCAATTCGGTTTTGTCCAACAAATAAAGTCAGTTGGGGAATTATGGTGTTATTAATTTTGAATTGTTTTAATCCATGTCTAAATGCTTCTATCTCACCAGCATTAAATGCTTTCACCGGATTTTTATAGTGTTCTATAGGAATATTCTTGTCTTCTATGACACTGTATATAAACGTATTATCAAAAATTTCAGTAATGGTTAAAATCCAACTGTAAATATCTACCATTTCTTGACATGTCAGATTTTCAATGAAAATATCTGGCAGCGACCTATCATTTTCTTCAAAGAAATCTTTAACTGCACTCCAAAGATAGATTGCGTTAGAGCCTTCAAGATTTCCTAAACCGTCTTAACCCCAAAAGTGCCGGTTTTAACTCGGACCTGTAATTTCTCCCCGGCCTTGATTTCTCCAACATCGGTAATTACCCGGCCATCGGCCTCGCGGCTGACGATAGCGTAACCGCGTTCAAGAATCTGGTTGGGATTAAGCACTTTCAAGCGGCTTGCCACAGAGCCAACCCGCGCCTGGCGCAGTTCCAGCGAATGGTGCAGATGCATAGTATTGCGCTCTTTTACTTCTTCCAGGCGGCGGCGGATGGTCGCAATCCGGGCCACCGGTGAAGATAAAATCAGGCGGCGGTTGACTCCTTCCAACTCGGCCCGGTCTTCATCCAGCTTATTTTGGAGGGCAATATAGGCTCGGTCGGTCAGGCTGCGAACTTCATCGCGCAGTTCGTCCAAATGCGGCGCAACCAGTTCGGCGGCGGCGCTAGGCGTGGGCGCTCGCAGGTCGGATACGTAATCCACAATAGTATAGTCTACTTCGTGTCCGACCCCAGTTACGACCGGTATGCGGCTGGCAAAAATAGCCCGCGCCACTCGTTCGTCATTAAAAGCCCATAAATCTTCCAGCGACCCGCCACCCCTGGCGACAATAATTACTTCCACATCGGCAAGCTGGTTCAAAGCGGCCAGGGCCAGTACAATTTGCGGAGGTGCGGCCTCACCCTGAACCTGGGTCGGTGATAAAATCAGTTGGGCCAGGGGAAAGCGCCGCCCCAGCACATTCAAAATATCCTGGAAAGCAGCGGCAGTTGGAGAAGTGACTACCCCGATAACTTTAGGGCGGACCGGCAGCGGGCGCTTTCGTTCAACCGCGAAAAGACCTTCGGCTTCCAGGCGTTGTTTGAGCGCTTCAAATTCCAGGTGCAACCGGCCAATGCCATCCGGCTGAATCTGGTCTACATAAAATTGCAGCCGCCCATTCGTTTCATAGACATCCATCCGGCCATGCATAATATAATTGGAGCCATCATGTGGGAGGTGAGTCTGGCGCATAGCCGATGCCTTGAACAGCACAGACGACATCTGGCCGGTTCCATCTTTAAGCGTGAAAAAGTAATGACCGCCCGCTGTCCGGCTGCACCCGGAGACCTCGCCTTGCATCCATAAATCACTGAGATGTTCGTCACAATCCAGTTTTACTTTTAAATAATAGAGGGCTTCTGTAACCGAATAAATTTCCATCAAGAGTTTGTTCCTAATTTTTTATAGAGGGGTTTTCCCCAAAAAGTGCAAGTTTTCCAGATTTTAACCCGGTTTATCCCCAATTATCCCAATTTATCCCAATTTATGCCAGGTGGTTCAGTTATCATTTGGGATAAGTTGGGGAAGATTTTTGCGCATACATGCCGAACTGGAATAATTAAAAAGTCTAACTTCTTAGCGGTCTTTTCCAACGTTTGTGCGAGCGGTCCAGATAATCCAGGATAAGCAGAGTTGTAATTTCAGGCCGCTTGATTAGTACCGCATGATTAGCTCCAGGCACAATGCATAGTTCGCTACCCTTAATAGAATAGTGAATGTCAAGCGTCTGTTGAAGGCTGCCAAAGTGGTCGTGCTGGCCGGTCATTACCAGGGCCGGTACGACAATCCGGCACAAGTCCTCTTTGGAATAATTCGGGTTTTCCAGCCACATTGCCTGTAACTGCTTTGCCAACTTTTTCCAATATCCCTGGCCCTGACTACCGTGCTGCTGTTCCAGGTCACTGGCCCAGGCCGGGTAATACCGTTCGATGTATTCAGGCGAAAGCGTCTCCATAGCCTTGAGGCCATCTTCGTCATTGTAATAGTTGGCCCCGACGATGACCATGTTTTCAATCATCTGGGGGTAGCGCTGGGCCAGGTCAAGCAAGGTAATTGCTCCATCGCTAAACCCAACCATGCTTGCCCGCTCTATATTCAAGAAATGCAGCAGTCCAACCGCATCATCCGCCAGGACATCATAACCGCTAAATTTGCCTGCCGGGTTATTGGTCCGGCCATGGCCTCGATGTTCAAAAGCAAGCACCCGGTAGGCCTGGGCAAAGCGGGGCAGTTGATAACTCCAGTCGCTATTTGGCCCAATCACTCCAAAAGAACCGTTAAACAAAATGAGCGGCTCCGCGCCTTCCGGCCCGTGCAGCTCATAATAAATGTCCAGGTCATTTACCTTCGCGTAAGGCATTTGCTACCTTTCATTTGTTTGTTTATTGCCAGTCGCCTTCGATGAAAGGGGGCAGGAAAATAGCCGGTAGCCGGGTTAAAACTCGCCTCTTAACTGTGCTGCTTTTAAGATAAAGCCGTTAAGAGGCGACTGCGGCGCTATCAGGCCGGTTCGAGCAACATTAAAGTCTGCCCGTACTCAACCGGCTGGCCGTTTTCAACCGAAATACGGACACACCGACCGCGATGGTCGCTTTTGATTTCGTTCATAATCTTCATCGCTTCAATGATACCGATGATCTGATCCCGTTCGACCATATCGCCTTCCTGAGCAAAAGGAGTGTCCTTGGGGTCGGGGCCGCGATAGAAAGTGCCGACCATTGGAGCGACAACTTTATGGAACGAGTCCTGGGGCGCTGCGCCGGGGTCGGGAATAGCCGAAGCCGGAGCCGGATTGTTCGCCAACGAAACAGGTACATCGTGCGCCTGGACCTGAGTCAGGCCGCTTACCGGGTGCGGTAACATTACCGGTATAGGAGCAGGCCGTTCGCGCTTTATAACCAGGCGGTGCGCCCCATTATTACGCTCGAGGGACAACTCGGTTATATCGTTATCATGGACCAATTTCACCAGTTCGCGTACTTCCTGGTTGGTGAAGCCACCAGTACCATCAGGAGTTGAAGCCGGTTTAGTCGGAGCCGGAGCCACTGGTTCGTCCTCGCGAGAACTTACCACTGGCCGCCGCTCGTCCTGAAAAGGACGTTTTTCGACCGGGAAACCCTCGTCATTCGAGCGGGGATAACCTCGCTTATCCTGGCTACCGCTCCCACCAGGACGGTTTTGTCGCGAACCTGGTATTGCCATCTTATGCTCGCTCCACGTACTTACCGTTGCGGGTATCCACTTTAACCCGGTCGCCGGTATTAACGAACAACGGAACCGATACGCGCAGCCCGGTTTCGGTCATGGCAAACTTGGTTGCGCCGGTTGCGGTATCACCCTTAATACCCGGTTCAGTTTCAGTGACTAACAGGACTACCGAGGCCGGAATTTCAATATCAATCGGCTCGCCGTTGTAGGTGAGGATGTCTACATTATCGCCTTCGCGAACATAATATTGATAATCACCTATTTGGTCGTTGCGCAGCATTACCTGGTCGAAAGTCTGGGTGTTCATAAAGTGAAACTCTTCGCCATCCTTATACTGGAATTGGTCGGTTTCGCGCTCCAGGCGCACATCATTAAACTTCGCGCCGGCCTGAAAAGTATTAACCGTGTTAGCGCCGGTGCGTAAATTTTTAAAAGAAATTTTGACCTGGGCGCTGCCACGACCGATTTTCTGGTGATCGAATTCCAAAATCTTTAGCAGTTGGCCTTCATAGTCAATCGTCATTCCACGGCGGATTTCGCTGGTCGAAACCATAAAAAACTTTTGCCTCCTAAAACTTATTAATAAAAACCTTTTTCAAGTCTGAAATTATACCATAAATCCAACCCGACTTTTCAACCGATTTTAACGGGCGGGCCTCGTTATGATATAATGAAGCCCGTACCGCCAGCCAGACCGCTAACCACGGATGACAGGAGATACCAGCATAAGGAGAGGAATGCAATCAGAGCGAATTTCAAATATTAGCCGGAATAGCCCAACATCGCTAAAAGCAAATGAACAGGCCCGTCCAGGTGTGACTAACCCGGAAAAGCGCGAAGAAGCTACTTCAAACCGGGTTAAACCCAGAACGGCCCGTCACAACCGCCGCTTAAGAACCTGGCTGTTTATAGCCATATTGATAGTGCTTTCGCTGGCCCTCACCCCTTTTGTAATTGTCGAGTTAATAAAAGTCACCAACAGAGCCAAAATTTACAGCAGCGTCCAGGCCATACCCGCCAGGCCAGTCGCGATTATCTTCGGAGCCGGGTTAAACCGCGATGGCTCACCCAGTTGGATGTTATCCGACCGCCTGGATGCCGCAATTTCCTTATTCAAAGCTGGTAAAGTCGAAAAATTATTGCTGACCGGAGATGAAGTAACCAGCCGGGAAATCAGCGCGATGCGAGCCTATGCTGTCCGCTACGGCGTACCTTCCACCGGCATACTGACCGACCACGCCGGGCTGCGTACCTATGATAGCTGCTACCGGGCCATTCATAATTTTGGCATAAATAGCGCCGTCCTGGTGACACAGGGCTATCATCTGCCGCGAGCGCTTTTCCTGTGCAACGGCCTGGGCATAGATGTGGTCGGCCTGAAAGCCGGCCAGGATAATTACCCAAACCAGAACTACTATAACCAGCGCGAATTCCTGGCAACTTTTCTTTCCTGGGTTGACATAACTATTACCCAGCCCAGCCCCGAAATTCAGAATTAGTCGTAAAACGGTGAACGTAGAACGTAGAACGTTAAGCAGCCAAATTCCATGTATATTTCCGTTTTAAGGGTTATTTTGTCGCCTACCGATGCTTCAAAAACCCACGTTGACCCTACCTTGATTAAGGATTGCTTAAGTTTTGGGATAAAGCTTGCATGGGTCTTTTAAAAATTGTATATTGTGCGTAATGAGTAGTATTTTCATTAAGGCCGTAAGTTAGGGAGGCAAGACCCTATGGCGAAAGGCCATGCCACCCAGGCATCAAAGGCGAGCCGAAAACCGGGTCCCCGACAACCCAGGCCGAGCGCCTTAACTCTATCAATTTCTCTATCACTTTTACTTATCGCTCCACTCTGCTGGAACTTTTTTAGTTCAGGAGGGAACGGTTTATTTAATAATGCTGACTATAAACCCGGCAAAATATTCCGGCTACCTCAATCCGACTATAATTCCGACCCGGCCCCGCTGCCCGGCGAAATCTTAATTCGTTTAGAAAAACCGCTCAGTAGCCTGGTCCAGGCCGAACTGTCTGATAGCCTCCGGCTTATCGGCCAGGGACCGCTGCCCATGGCGACCCTGATAGGGCAGAGGCTTTCGGCGGAACGGTTGGGAAAAGTCTGGCCCCAGGCCCAAACGGCAATTTACAGGTTTGGTTTGTGGGCCGCCGATGCGATTGACCCGGACTTAGGCACATGGCGGCTTAAACTGGACCCCCAGACTAATCTTAACGAAGCTATGGCGGCCTTCCAGGAATTAGACCTCATTCGCTATGTCGAACCCGATTACCCCATTTATGCCCTGACCCAGGAACCTAACGACCCTTACTTTGCCCAAAACCAGCAACCGGCCCTTCGGCGCATTCATGTCCCGGAAGCCTGGGATATTTCCACCGGCTCGAATAATATTGCCATCGCCATTCTCGATACCGGCCTGGCCTACGGCCACAACGACCTGCGAAATAAAATTATGGCCGACCGGGGGCGCAATTTTGTAGCCGAACCGGCCAACGATTTTGCCTGGGACGACAACGGTCACGGCA
>JAYSYV010000782.1:0-1420 GCA_043727245.1 Chloroflexota bacterium
CACTTACGGCCCCGTTACGCCGAAACTGATGCTCAGGGCGTAGTCTACCATGCCAACTATATCGTCTGGTTTGAAGTCGCCAGAGGTGAATACTGCCGGGCGGTTGGCTATCCCTACCTGGCAATCGAGCGAGAAGGCTACGGCTTTATGGTAACAGATTTGAGCGTCAAATATCTGAGTCCGGCCTATTATGACGACGAAATTGTAGTAAAAACCTGGATTGAAAAGACCGGACGAGCCAGTTGCATCTTTGGCTATCAGATTTATAATGAAACCACCGGGAAAATCTGTGTAGAAGGCATGAGCAAGCATGCCTCCGTTAGCCGGGAAGGCAAACTGGTCCGCTTGAGTCCGGAGCTATACGCTACTTTTAGCCCCCTGAGCGGTCGCGGCCCCACCAGGCTTGCCCCCTTGACCTGAAATGTTATTAAAGATAGCAGGGAGATTTCCATGAGTGACCGCCTGACCGCGTTACGCGACCTTGTGAAAAAAGAGGGTCTGAACTACGAAGCTGTGTTTATTACCCGGTCCGAAAACCGGGCCTATCTGAGCGGCTTCACCGGCAGCTTCGGCTACCTGCTGATTACCGCCAGTGAAGCCCTGATTTTTACCGATGGCCGCTACGTGGAGCAAGCCACCCAACAGGCTCCCGGCTGGAAAGTTATCCGGCTAACCCGGCCTTTCGAGCAAAGTGTCATCCCTGAAATCAAGCGGCTGGGCCTGGCGAGCATTGGTTTTGAAGCAGACCATCTCAGTTACAGCGATTACAGCTTCTGGACCGAGAAAATTAAGGAAACCCAATGGTTGCCCGGCCCTAACCTGACCGCCAAACTGCGCCAGCGCAAAGACCCGGTTGAGGTGGACGCGCTGCGCCAGGCCGTAGATATTGCCGCAAAAGCGTTCGACAATTTGCTGGGCATCCTCAAGCCGGGTATGACCGAACGACAAGCCGCCGCTGAGTTGGAATATGGGATGCGCAAGTTCGGGGCGGACGCGATTGCTTTTGATACTATCGTCGCCAGCGGAGTGCGCGGCGCGTTACCGCATGGCCGGGCCACCGATAAGATAATCGAGGCAGGGGAACTGGTCACATTTGATTTTGGGTCCAGGGTCGAGGGCTATAACTCGGATATTACCCGGACTGTGTTTGTAGGCGGCGGTAAGCAGCCCAGCCAGCGCCAGCGCCAGATTTACGAACTGGTCCTGGAGTCACAGCTTGCCGGTATTGCAGCAGTTCGCCCAGGCGTGGCCGCCAGCGAGGTAGATAAAGTTTCCAGGGCGGTCTTTGAGAAAGCCGGGCTGGCCGAATATTACCTGCACAGCACCGGCCACAACCTGGGCCGCGAAGTCCACGAAACGCCCTTCCTGATGCCCAACGACAACACCCTGCTGGAAGCCGGGATGATTCTGACGGTCGAAC
>JAYSYV010000783.1:0-1420 GCA_043727245.1 Chloroflexota bacterium
TCATAGTTTTGACCTTTTAAAAAATCTAAGGCTTGCTGGACGACCTGCACCGGGCTGTGGTCGCTGGTGCTTATAATCAAATCGGCATTCTGGCGGGCGTGGGCCAGTCGTGCGTTCTCCTCGGTCAGGTATTCCTGGCCCCAGGAAATCTTGCGGCGCTGCGTTATATTGGGCAGGTCTACATCAAGGTAAATCAGGTGGCTGGGCCGGGTCATCTGCCACATGATCTGGACATAGCTATGTTCCTGGGCGGCGGCGTGGGCGTTGTAACCCTGTTCGCGGAGGGCTTCCACCAGCATGGATTTACCGCTGGCGCAGGGTCCGACTATCACAATGCGCTGATGCGGAACGCTGCCAATATCGCCATTGTTACTGACTTTCAAACGCCGGTTGAGTTCGCGGTTCTCGGCCTCGCGCCGTTTTCTGGCTTCTTCTAGCTGGCCGCGCATACCACTCCTTCTAGCTGGTCGGCATTAGCTTGTAATTATTCCTGCTAATTTTACTCTACCCTCGGTTATACTACAAGGTTTCTCTCTTAAAGAAGTAGTCAGTGGGTTAAAAATAGCGGTATAAGCAAGAAAGCCCCAACGAAGGAGCTTGACAAGCGAAGGCAGAAAGGTTTAACTAATTGCTAAATTAATGGTGGTGCCAGTAATATTGAAATGGTAAATAAGGCCAACAATAACGAATACAAGGAGGACCGGCATGGGTATCCTGGGCAATCTGTTTGATGTATTGCGAGATAACAGCTATCAGGAAATCGAGGATGAAGCCTCTCAGGAGGTAGCTATCGCCCTGGCCGGTAACACGGCTGAAGTGCGAGATAAACTGCACCGGGCGCTATCTACTCGGTTGGAGAGTCTATGGACACCTTCGCCGTTTCGCCTGATTGAAACTCATGAGCGGCCTGAGATCGGGACCGAGGATGCCGATGCCGGGGGAGTATTGCTCTACGGCCTCTACCAGGGCGACCGCATTCCTTCGGAGAAACGGGCCTGGTTACGCGAGCTGGCCGCTACCGAACGAGTCAGTGTAATCGTGGTGGCGCTGGACCGCAAGAGCGAAGAATCTTTCCGCAATCCCAAAGAAGGCAAAGGCTTAAAGGTAATCAATCCGCTGCGCCTGGTCGGGGGTCGCGAGGTGAGCGGGCCATCATCTACCAGCCAGCCTTCCGCCGACGGAGCCAGCTTTAACCAGCCAGGGGCGCAAGCAACCGATAGCTGGAAAGAGGAACTGGACGGGCTGGCCCAGGAAAGCAGCCAAAAATTAGATGTAATCTACCTCGACGGGTTGGAACTGGGCCAGCTTCAGGCCGGTCTTTTACCGGCAATTGTCCACCGGTTCGAGAAACGGGCGCTGGCCCTGGCCCGCCGAGCGCCCATCTTCCGCAATACCGTCGCGGGACACCTGATTGCCAAAA
>JAYSYV010000784.1:0-1419 GCA_043727245.1 Chloroflexota bacterium
GCCGAACTTCTGACCAAACTAGCAAACCGGACCGAATTGGCCGCTCCGGCTGGTACGGCTGTCCAAACCGACCCGGCTCATCCCCTGGTAACTCCGCAAGCCCAGGAACAAGCGGCCATGCGCGATAATGAGGAATAACCGGCTGAATAGAGCAATATCTAAACGGCACTTACTGAGCGAGTCAGGTGTGGAGTAGTTATGGCAGCACTAAGAGCGAGGGCAGTTGATTTTGAAAAAACTTATACGGCTGAAGAGTTCCAGGAACTGCCGGAATTTGACGAGCGGTTTGAGTTGGTTGAAGGTAGATTGGTGGAGAAGCTGGTGCCAGGTTTTCAACATAGCCTCATAGCCCGCCGCTTATTGAAGGCTTATGACCGCTTTGACCCCAATGAAAAGGTTGGCCTGCTAATTCAGGAGGTCAGTACGGTCCTGAGTGTAAGAAATGTACCCGCGCCCGACCTGGCTTTCTGGAAAGCTCTAATAGACCCCAAGTGATGGTTAAAGCGGCTTCTAAACCAGACCTGGCTATCGAAATATGGTCGCCGCACGACCTGGACAGCAAAAAGCGCCAGGAAGAAGCTCTAACCCGGATACGTAAGTACCAGGCTGTCGGTGTGCCTCTGGTTTGGGCCATAAACCCAGCCAACAAAACAGTTGAAGTTTTTCATCCCGGCCAGGCTAACCCGGTTCAGGTGTTAGGCGCTGATGAGGAATTAACCGGCGAAGATATTATACTAGGCTTCAAGCTGGCGGTGCGAGAGCTGTTTGATTAATTGCTTTTTCTGAAAATTAAGGAGTACAAAGTTTGTCCAAAGTGGCCCCGCTAAACGAATCACTCCGGCCCGACCCTCCCAGCGTGGAAGAACATTATGATAAGGTCTGGACCGAGGAGGAAGGCGAAGCCTGGGAGTCGTGGCCTTTTTTCCGCCAGGAACCCAGCGCCCTGAGTTTCGCGCTGGGCCGCCTGGCCGGTGACACTACTTTAGCCGGTAAACGTGTCCTGGATTTGGCCTGTGGGGTTGGTTACAGCACCCAGGAATTAGCCAGCCGTGGCGCATGGGTTTTCCCGCTGGATTTATCGACCCAGGGCTTGCGTAAGACTTTACAGCGATTGGAAAAAGCTAAACTGGCTGGTAAGGTAGCGGCGGTGCGTTCTAGCGTCGAGCAAATCCCTTTCGCAGACGAAAGTATCGGGGCTGTTTTCGCCCAGAATTTCCTGATGCACGTCAACCCCGAACTGGTGGGCCGGGAAGTCTGGCGAGTTCTGAAGCCGGGTGGGCGGGCCGTTTTTGTCGAGCCACTCTCCCATCATCCCCTTATCAAGCTCTACCGGACTCTCTTTTCCAGCTACAAGGGTATTAAACCCAGATGGACCCGGCGCGAAGATTTAACGCTGCTGGCCCAGCCCTTTACCTCCAC
>JAYSYV010000785.1:0-4623 GCA_043727245.1 Chloroflexota bacterium
CGCCTTAAACTTCCACATAATCTGCCTCAAAACCTGTAACTTAAATTAGAAAGGCTCTTATAAAAACTCCGGTTGGCAGCCAGGGTCTAAAGTTGTATAATCTTCCTGTATATCCACGCTACTACGGCTATTACCTCTAAGGAGAAGTTTTTGTTTCGCCAATCCTTTCGAATTTTAGGACGCTCTCTCTGGGAACTCTGGGATAACATATTCGTGCTGGTCGTCGCCAACCTGATATGGGCGCTGGCCCTGGTTCCCGCGATGGCCTCAATCAGCTTCATCGGAGGCTGGATCGGTATCGGACTGGCCCTAATTTCCCTGGTATTGCTGACTGGCCCGGCCACTCTTGCTTTGTACGACCTGACCCTCAACGCTAACCGGCGGGAAAGGCTCGAACTGTACGTTTATATGCAAAGCGTCCGGCAAAACTACCGGCGCGGCTGGGTAGTTGGACTGCTCAACGTCATTTTCCTGGTGCTGGCCTTTGTCAACCTGACCTTTTATTCTTCGCTGGCCTCTAGCAATAGCCCGTTAGGTATCGCCTTAATTTTGTGGGGGTACGTCGGGTTCATCTGGTTCACTATGCAACTCCATCTGTGGCCGCTGGCCGTTAGAATGGAAAAATTCAGCCTGTGGGGCCTTGTGCGGAATGCTTTCCTGGCTACTTTCAAATACCCGGTCCTCAGCCTGGTGCTGGGCCTGGTACTGGGCCTCTTTTTCCTGGCTTCCGGCCTGGTCAGCTTCCTGCCGCTGGTCATTTTTGGCCTGAGTTTTCACGCCCTGGTCAGCAACAAAGCCCTGAACCTGGTGCTGGAAAAAGAACAGGTTCGGGTTAATAGCCAGCCAAAAGAAGATGGCGAAAGCCCCTACCGGATAACCGAATCGCCGCTGCCACCCCCACCGCCCGTATCCGAAGCCAAAGCTTTCAGCACCCGTAACACTCCCGCCGGGGTACGCCGCCGAGGTGCGCCGGACAAGCAACCTCCCTCGAAATTATAATGGGCTGCCAAAACCTTAAAACTCCATGAACCAGGCCAATCACGACCCCTTTGAGCCGGAATACTTTCTAAAGAAGGCTCCTCACTGGCGGGAGAACCTGGTTTATTTCCCCACGATTGACTCGACCAACCTGGAAGCCCGCAAACGGCTGCGCGGCTCCCAGGGGTATAGCCCACGGGAAATGGTCCTGGTGACGGATAAACAGACGGCTGGGCGAGGTCGGCTCAATCGCACCTGGGAAGCCCCTTTCGCTTCCGGCTTGCTCTGCACCCTGACCCTGCCGCTGGCTCCGCTACCACTGGACCGGGCCTATCTCTATACTGCCTCCCTGGCCCTGTCGCTCCAGGAAAGCGCCTGGCAGCAAGCCAGGGTAGAATTGCAACTCAAATGGCCCAACGACCTGCTGCGCGATGGCCGGAAGTGCTGTGGTATCCTGGCCGAGATTGAGCAGGGACTTGGCTCGGACCGGAACGAAAGCTGGCTGGCCCTGGGCTTTGGCCTGAATACCGGCCTGTCCGAGCAAGATTTCGCCGCTGCCGGACTGACCGGCAAAGCCACCAATGTTATTCCGCCGGGCAGCCCAACCCTGGACCGTGAAGCTTTCCTGGCGGCTACGTTAGCCACGCTGCAAGGCTACCGGGACCAACTAACTCGCGACCCTGAAGAAGTGAGCCGGGCCTGGAGCGACCGGCTTATCACGCTGGGCAAGCCGGTGGAAGTCCGCAACATGGGCGGCGATAAACAACTGGACGGGCTGGCGATTGGCGTGGGCCCCAACGGCGGCTTGCAGGTACGCACCGCCGGGGGACAGGTTCACATTGTCCAGGCCGGGGATGTATCGGTCAGGTTGGCCGGGGGCAGTTACGCCTGACTTTTTAAGGATAATATTATGCATGAGAAATTTGAGAATATCCAGGCCGTAATCTTTGACCTGGGCGATACCCTGATTCACGGCAACTTTACCGCCGGGGCCACCGAGACTATCTGGGAGGAAATCTACGCGCAGCTAATCAATCCGACCCAGGAAGCCACTATCCCCGAACTGGCCCTATTGCGGAGCGCCTGGCAGGAACACGTCCAGACCGCTATGGCCCGCACCTGGCGCGAGAAAACCGAGCAGGAAGTAGAGTTTATGCCGCTGGTCCGGCAGGCTTTCCGCTCGGCTGGCATAGCCCAGGCCGAAGATGAGGCTTTCTTGCGCCAGGTCATCAGTCTGGAACACCGACTGCTTTATCAAAGAGTGGTCAGTGTCGCCCCGGAAGCGATTAGCACCCTGGAGGAATTGCGCCAGCGCGGTTATAAGCTGGGCATGGTTTCCAATTTCTGCAACCTCCCCGAAGTAGCTTACCAAAATATTCGCCAGGTCGGGCTGCTGGATTACTTCGACCAGACCATTCTTTCCTGCGAAGTCGGCTTGCGTAAACCAGCCCCGGCAATTTACCAAAAAATGCTGGACCGCCTGGGCGTAGCGGCTAGTACTGTCCTCTTTGTGGGTGACCGCCTGATTGAGGATGTTCAGGGACCGCAAAAGCTGGGTATGCGAGGTGTCCAGACCCGGCAGTTTCGCCAGGATGAACCCAATCCCCGGATTCAGCCCGATGCTATCGTTGACCGGTTAGATCAAATCCTGGATTTACTGGCTACTGACTAAGCTTTAAGTTTCTTCTAACCTTCTTGTAAGCAAATTCGCAAGCAAACTCTGGTATATTTAACCAGGCAGTTTATTAGAAACAGATTTTATTTACTTTTAACTAGAACCAAAAGGCATAATGTTAAGCTCCAACCTGGCATTTTTACAACTGGCGGCTCCTCTGGCCCAGGTGGCCCCGGTCAATTTGGTGGCAACCTTCCTGGAAGGAGTGCTTTCTTTTGGTTCACCCTGCGTGTTGCCGTTAGTGCCGGGCTATCTCTCTTTTATCAGTGGTGTGTCGGTTGCCAGGGCCGTGGAAGCTCGTTCGGACGACCCGGCCTCGCTCGGATGGAGCGATACCCGGCGAGTGCTGGCCGCAATAGCCTGCTTTATTGCCGGTTTTACGGTCGTCTTTATCGCTATCTTTGGCCTGACCTACACTATAGCCGATTTGCTGGGAGCCGATATAAAACCCTGGGTCCAGGTTATTGCCGGGCTGGCAGTCATCGTGATGGGGCTGCATTTCATCGGCCTCTTTAAGCTGAAATTTCTCAACCTCGAAAGACGGTTTCATTTCAATAACGCCAATAAACCGGTCGGGCTGATTGGGGCTTTCCTGGTCGGGGCCGGTTTCGCCGCCGGGTGGTCGCCCTGCATTGGACCTTTTTTGAGCGCGGCCCTGACCAATGCCCTGGACAGCCAGAACACTTTAAGCGGCGTGGGTATGATGTTAGTCTATTCAGCCGGGCTGGGTATCCCGTTTTTGTTGGCCGGGCTGTTTATGAACCGCTTGCTGGGCTTTATTGCGCGAGTGCGCCGCCACTATCAGGTAATTGAATTTGCCAGCGGGGTGCTGCTGCTGCTGATAGGGGTTCTGATTATTTCCAACAATATGACTGAAATAACCCGCACACTTGGCCGTTTTCAGAGTTAATACGGGGTATTTAGTAGTATGAAGTCGCGCTCATTCTCGCAACTTTTGGTCTGCCTGGTGCTGCTGGCCGGACTATTACTCTCGGCCTGTGGCGAAACTCCCCGGCCTACCGCCGGTTCGATTGACCTGCCTACGCCTCAAACCTCGACTGGCCCCGCCCAGGAAAGCCTGAATATTACGCCACCCAGCGGCCCGGTCAGAATCGTGCCGGGAGCAACCGCGCCCGATTTTGCCGTGACCGATATTACCGGCCAGCCGATTAAATTGAGCGACCACCGGGGCAAGGCTGTTATCATCAATTACTGGTCAATCTATTGTGACTACTGCCGTGAGGAAATGCCCGAACTGGTCAAAACTTACCAGGCTAACCGGGATAAACTAAATGTAATCGGCATTGATATAAATGACGAACCGGCAGAAGTAAAAGATTTCGTTCGCCAGCTTAACATAACCTATCCAATCGTAATTGATAACACCGGCGATATGGTCTACAAGTACCGGGTGTTGGGCCGTCCCACTTCTATTTTTATCAACAAAGAGGGTGTGATTACCGGGGTAGTGCCGGGCATCGTCACTCCGCCGGTGCTGGAAGAACAACTCAAACGGGTCTTAAAATAAGTTGACGTTATAAAGACCCCATTTGCCGCGCTTGATAACGCAATGGGGTCTTGCTTTGTTCACCAATGAACGTCAACTAAATAAACTACATGCTCATTATCCAAACTTATGTCAACTTGTCAAGGGGTTTTTTAAATAGTAGGAAAGAAGTAACCTTGACAGCCCGTACCTTTCAGGCTACCTTGCAGTTATGGACCAAAAAAAAGCTGAATTGGATAAAGAATTAGAGCTGCCGGGGGAAGAAATTCCCGCCGGAACTTTGAGTGACCCCTTAGAAATAGTATTAGAAGACAAGGAACCGGAACAGGCGCAAAGCCTCTTGCCGTTGGCCTCCGGGATAGGCCGGAGAGTCAAACGCCGCCCGGCCACCCTTTTAGCCGAGCCTGAACCTGATGCAGCCGGGGAATTTGAAAGCCAGGATGACCAGGCTGACTTTCCGCTG
>JAYSYV010000786.1:0-1416 GCA_043727245.1 Chloroflexota bacterium
GAAAAGTCTGAGTAATAATCGAGTTCGAATTCAGCATAACAACCTTGTCAGCCTAAAAATGTGTAAAGTCGAGCTAATAGTTAGTTTGGAAAAATATTAATTCTAGGAGAATGGGATGTCCAAGCGGAAAATTTTGGTGGTTGACGATAGTTCTTTAGTAGCCGAGGCGGTCAAAGCCAAGTTAGAAGCTAATAACTACGAAGTGCAATTGGCCTACAGTGGGGAAGAAGCTTTAGAACAGGTTGACCGCGAAATTCCCGATTTGATGATACTGGATATCTATATGCCCGGTATTGATGGATTTGAAGTCTGCAAACGTCTGCGCGAAAGAAAAGAAACTCAATCCCTTCCAATTGTTATGTTAAGTTCCAGAGGCAATATCAAGGAAAAATTAGCCGGGTTCAGGGTTGGGGCCGACGATTACCTGGTAAAGGAATTTGATTTGTTGGACTTGCCCTACCGGGTTAAGTTGGTCTTCCGGTTGAGGGGTTTGGATGAAGACACTTCAGGTAACTCCGGTTCGACATCCTCTACTCCGATCCTGAATTAATCCCGGTCAGGTCCATCTCCGCTGGTTCAACCACTTCTTGAAATAGCTCTAATCCTGATTGGGTTAAGTTTTATCGGTCAAAAAAGTCAGGCTTTTATCAGGTTATAACACAGGTTCTGCTAAAGTAACCCTCCTAGCCATGTTCAATATTTTCAGTTCACGAAAGATTTTCGTATTATGAATTTGCCAGGTCCAGACCCGACAATCGAATTTACTACCATATATTTTGAACTATACCGGGATTTACTTCACCAGCGAAGCGGCATGGTTTTTGATGAAACAAAGCGGATTGTCTTACGGAATGCGATAGTCGAGCGAATGTCCACCTTACAAATTACGGATTACAGGGTCTATTACGAGTTACTTTTAGCTGCTCCAGAAACGGATAATCGGCCCAATTTTAGCCTCGCAGCAAGCTACCCCCAAAATAGGCCCGACGCGGAAATGTTGAAGCTAATCGAAGCCGTAGCCATTAACGAAACCTCCTTCTTCCGAAATAAAGAACACTACCGAACACTCCAGGAGGAGGTTCTACCCCGGCTTTTCCGGCGGCACGCCAGCGATAGACACCTGCGGTTCTGGTCAGCCGGGTGTTCGACCGGCCAGGAACCTTATTCGCTGGCTATGTGCGTGGTCGATACCCTGAGCAAAGCCGGTGAGAAATTGGAGGAGTGGCATATAGAAATCCTGGCTACCGATATAAGTGGGCGCGTCCTCAATATAGCCAGCCAGGGCCGCTACCGGAGTGACGAAATGCGCGGCCTTTCCGCCGAGCAAATTGAGCGTCACTTTCGGCCAATCAGCGATTCAACGGTCATGACCGCGCCGCTCGACCCGTCCCAGATTTATATTCCCGGCAAAGTGAC
>JAYSYV010000787.1:0-4620 GCA_043727245.1 Chloroflexota bacterium
TGAATATAAGGCCAGGGTGGCCGACTTCTTTCCGCCTATACTGGGCCAGGAAAAGACCCTGACCTGGATTGGTGGTGGAGATATACATCCGAATACGGCCGGTCATGCTGCCCTGGCTGCCGCGCTCTGGCAGTCTACCGGTTACACCTTACCGGCGACTTTTTCACCCAACCTTGATATAATTATGAATTCCCGTTTCCTGATAAATTGAAAGCAGTTTGATCATAAACCTCGAAACCTTAGAAATAGAGCAAAGTCTTGCCCAAATTCCTTTTCTATTTTAAGTATGCCTGGCGTTCTGTTAAAAGAGACCGGAAACTCTCTCTTTTTGCCATTGTTTGCGTTTCGGTAGGGGTAGCAACCCTGGTAGCGCTGCAGTCTCTGACGGTCAGTATCCGCCAAACTCTGGCTGGTGATATTCAAACCAGGGCAGGTGGTGATGTCGTTTCAAACGTCAATTTCTCTCGGAATTACCAGATTATGCTTTCTCCCAAAGCTCAAACACTCCTGGATACATTAAAGAGTGAGGGGAAACTCGCGGATTGGACCGGCTTCAACAGCCACACCATTCAAATCACCGGCTATTTCAATGTACCTCCCACCATATATATAATCGACCCGGTTCATTTCCCTCTTTATGGCAAAATACCCCTGCTTGCCCCGGTTGGCGGGGTTTTTCAGGAGCTACTGGCCGAACCGGATACCATTATTGTCAGCAAATCATTATGGGAAGCCAATCATTACCAGCTTGGGCAGCAAATTGAAGTCAGCGAACTGCAAGATTTTACCCAACCCGCTCAGAACGGCGTGAGCCTGAAAATCGTAGGAGAGATGGACCCGGTTATTCCAGGGGTAAATTTTGACTCCGGTTTATTCGTAGGTTTTGGTATTACCTCGCAAAAAACGGCCCGCACCTTCCTGGACCAGACTGAAGTTATACCCACCACTTTCTTTCTTAAAACTGCGGTCGGAACCGATATACCGGCTTTAATAGCTGAAATCCAGAGTTTTAACCAGGCGACCCCCGGTAATTTCCCTTTCTTTTCCCAGACCCGGTCTGCCGTGGAAGTGCTGGGGGAAACCATCCGAAATCTTAATACCGTCGAAGACATCCTGGTTTACATCGGACTGCTTGCCATCCTGATTGGAGGGCTGGGCTGTATCAATACCATGCTGGTAATAGTGGGACGGCGTACTACTGAAATTGCCACTCTTAAAGTCTTAGGTCTTAAGTCACGCCAGGCCATTCTAATTTTTACCCTGCAGGTTATTATCCTGGGGTTCCTGGGAAGTCTTCTGGGGATACTATTAGGAACGGCCCTGGGCTTTTTGATGAAGGGACTGGTGGAGGGCTTATTCGGGCGGTCCCTGGAGTGGGGCCTTTATCCCGGACCCCTTTTTACCGGACTACTCGTCGGGACGCTGTCCTCAGCCCTGTTTGGCTTTCTGCCTGCTTATGGAGCCGGGCGAGTAAGGCCGGCTGTGGTACTTCGCCAGGAACCGCCTGGACCTTTGACCCGGCCCGGCAACCTGGTTAGCATGAGTATTATCCTGGGAATAACCTTTGTTTTTGGTCTGGTGGCCGGTCTTCTACTGGGACAGGTCTGGTTAGGTATTGTGATTACTTTCCTGGTCCTGGTGGGAAGTACCCTGCTTGTAGGCCTGATGTACGGGATAGTTTTTCTAGTAGGAAAAGTTCCAGCCCCTTTTGGGCCGAACTTCAAGATGGCGTTGCGAAATTTCAACCGCCACCGGACGCGTTCTGCCACTACCCTGCTGGTAATTACGGTCAGCCTCTTTTTTATCAGCTTTGTTTCGATTGTTTCGGACAGCGTTAAATCCACGCTTCTTGATACCTTTAATTTTAATCTTGGTTTCAATGCCGGGGCGGTCAATGTCAACAGCAACCAGGACGAAAAGTTACAGGTAAAACTTGCCCAGGAAGTACCCGGTCTACAGCGGATTTTTGTGAGTAACGATGTCGGGGCGGTGGTGCAAGCGGTTAACGGTCAAAACCTGAATACTGAAGCGGCTATCCAGAATCCCCAGTGTGGTATCTTTCTTTCAACTAACCGCGCAGGCAGTTTACGGCTCAACGCGTTTATCCAGTTGAGCGGTCGCAGCCTGGCTAATGGGGAAAGCATCAGCCCGAACGGCCCTCAAAAAGTTCTGGCGGGCCGGACCTTTATTCCGGCCGATTCGGATCAGAAAGTGCTTTTAGTTTCAGAGGCTGAGGCGCGGTGCTACAGTATCCAGGTAGGTGACAAGGTGACCATGCGGCTGCGGTCCAACAATTTCGGAGGGGGCAGCCGTACCGGGCTACCGGTAGATTTAACGGTTATCGGGATCGTCACTAAAGGCACCGCCGGGACCAATTTCGAGCAGGGCTTTGTCACACCCTTTCAGGTAGTAAACCAGGCCGGGGCGCAATTCAGTATTTTCTTTATGCAAATCGACCCACCCCAGGTCAAGACTGCGCTGGCTAAAGTGCAGACCTTCTTATACGGAAACTTTGTATTTGATCTGACCGACTTAATTAACACCTTCACCAATTTTGTTAATCAGATCCTGGCCTTCCCTTTACTCCTCAGTCTGCTGAGCCTGTTTGGGGGTTTAATACTAATGGCAAATAACGTCGCCCTGGCTGTCCTGGAAAGGCGAACCGAAGTAGGGGTCTTAAAAGCCATCGGGGCCCGACCGGGTCAGGTCTTAAAAATCCTGTTGTGGGAGAGTAGTATTTTAGGTTTACTGGGGGGATTACTTGGCACCTTCAGCAGTTTTGGAATTGCCTTACTTCTGCCGGCCCTGGTTAAAACTGCCAATCCGAATCTGAACCTGGGTATAAACTGGTCCCCTCTAACGGCTACACTTTTAATAGCGCTGGGGATAGGTCTGGCTTTGGTTGCGACTACCCTGACTAGCTGGCGAGCTCTCCAGGAAAAACCTTTGGTGGTACTCCGGTACGAGTGATTAAGAATCTATTTTTATCTACTCAAATGAGTTGAAAAATTGGCATCGTTATCGCGGATCAGGTATTTAGGTCTCTGGTCAAAGGGAGTGGCTTCCCGTTTTATAACAGTTACCAGAATGACTATTTTTAAGGACTATTTCAAAAAATAATAGCTTATGAGAATAAAACTTCCCAAAAGCTATTTACATTAGAGAATGGGAAGGTTATAATTACTGCAAAAGACCAATGATCAACCAATCGTAAGGGTTAAATATAATAAGGTGCAGCAATGGAAAAATCTCTAGAACTTGAAGTAGTTAAACCGACTGTAACCGCTGAAGTTATCCTTATTGATAATCTGGCGGATCCAGACAGCGGTAAGAGTCTGGAAAATAGCCCGGCTGCGGTCTACCTCGCAACACTCAGACTGAGTGGTCGCCGCACCATGCTTCAAAAGTTGAATGAAATTGCCGAGATTGTTAGTCCCTCAAACAAATCTGAAGAAAAGACCATTGGTAAAGTAACTGGTAACAAAAAGGCTGGGGGCAACCAAAATCCTGCTTTTACCTTTCCCTGGCACGAACTCCGCTATCAGCATACCGCTGCAATCAGGGCTGTCCTCCAGGATCGCTATAAACCAGCCACCGCTAACACGGCCCTGAGTGCCCTGCGCCAGGTTTTGAAAACGGCCTGGCGGCTGGGCCAGATGAGTGCCGAGGCATACCAAAGGGCGGCAGACCAACCGACGGTTAAAGGTCAAACCTTGCTAAGGGGCCGCGCCCTGGCTGGCGGTGAGCTTGCTGCTCTTATTAACGTCTGTTACCAGGATGATTCCCCGGTTGGTTTTAGAGATGCCGCCCTGGTGGCGGTCCTCTACGCCAGTGGGCTGCGCCGCTCGGAAATAGCCAAACTTGATTTAGCAAATTATGATGAGGAAAGCGGCGCTCTTACTGTCCTGGGAGGTAAGGGCGGGAAAGACCGGATTTGTTATATGGGAACCGGTAGCGATGCCCTGGACGATTGGTTGAAAATACGAGGTAAAGCAGCCGGTCCACTCTTTTATCCCATACGCCGGGGAGGGCATATCGAGCGGCATCGTATGACCGAGCAGAGTGTCCTGTATATTCTACAAAAAAGAGGTAAAGAGGCCGGGGTTAAAACCTTCTCACCCCATGACATGCGCCGGACCTTTATCTCGGATTTACTGGATGCCGGGGTCGATATAGCTACGGTTCAAAAGCTGGCCGGACATGCCGACGTGCAGACCACCGCCAGATACGACCGGCGAGGAGAGGTGACTAAAAAGGCGGCAGCTGGTAAGCTACATTTACCTTATAATAGGAAAAACGAATCCTTATAAGAAGATATAAGCTATGACTACGCCCACGCCAATTTTAGCTACTAAACTTTATATCCCCCGACCTTCTTCCAAAGCGGTGCACCGGCTTCGCCTGGTCGAGCGGCTAAATGAGGGTCTGCACCGCAGCCGCAAGCTGACTCTTATCGCGGCTCCGGCTGGTTTTGGTAAAACCACCCTGGTCAGCGAATGGGTCTCCAGTTGCGAAAGGCCTACCGCCTGGCTGTCGCTGGACGTAGGGGATAGCGATCCTACTCGCTTTCTGAGTTATCTGGTTGCTGCTTTGCAGAAGATTGCCCCTAATATTGGCGAA
>JAYSYV010000788.1:0-4615 GCA_043727245.1 Chloroflexota bacterium
CGGTAGATTTTTGAGGGCGACCACGATAAAATTGCGACCGTTGCGGTAACTTGCCAGGGTTCCACCGCCAGTAGCGCTCAACCGGTGATAGACCACGGCGGCGGGCTGGTAAAGGCAACGCTGGTTCCGCAACCGCAGCCGCAGGTTCAGGTCCACATCTTCGCAATACATCGCCAGGCTTTCGTCCAGGATTTTACCGTCCGGGTTATCGGCCCGGACCGTTTCCAGCACTTCCCGTTTATAGGCCGCCGCGCAACCGCACGCCCCGAAAACTTCTTCCGCGCAATCGTACTGTCCGGTATTTTCCTGCCACACTCCCCGGTTCCCCGGTACACCGTTGCCCCTGTAATAATCTCCGGCTGTGTGAAAGATGTTCCGGCGGTCGTAGAGCATTATCCGGCTGGCAACGCTGCTGATTTCTGGCCGTTCCTGGAAGCTCTGGTCAATCGCTGCCAGCCACCCCAGTTCGGCCTCAGCATCATTGTTGAATAGCACCAGGATGTTGCCCAGGGCGACATCGAAACCATCGTTGCAAGCTCTGGCAAACTGGCCGTTTTCCCTCCTTATAATCAGCCTGACCCAGGGATATTTAGCTTTAATCAGGGCCACCGAGTCGTCGTTGCTGGCATCATCCACCACAATTGTTTCCAGCGGAGCCAGCGTCTGAGCCTGGATAGAGTCCAGGCAGCCGCCCAGGAAACGAGCGCCATTATAATTAGGAATAATTATGGAGTAGGTGAAATTACTCAACTAAAGCTGCTTTCAGTTTTACTTAAATGTTCGCAGATATTCTTCCAGGGCTTCTTGCCAGGGCCGTAACCGGATGCTCAGATTAGTGGCGGCGGCAAAATTATGCAAGGCGCTCTGGTAAAGGGGCGGAGTAGGACGGGGGAAATCGGCCAGTTTGGAAGGCGTGACCTTTACGCGGTCGCGCCCGGCCTGGCGAAAGATTTCCTGGGCGAACTCCAGCCGGCTGGCCGGACCCTCGTTAGAAAGATGATAAAGGCCGTAAGCCTCGGTCTGGGCCAGTTGCCAGAGTGCAGCCGCCAGGTCCGGCCCATAGGTTGGTTTGCTGATTTCGTCATCCACCACCGCTACAGCGCCGCGTTCATCGCCCAGTTGCAGCATTCGCCGTACGAAGTTCAGTTTGCCTTCGGTCGGGCGCGGCCCAAAGACCCAGCTCGTCCGCACGATATAGAAGCGATTGAGCAGGGTTTTGACATATTCTTCCCCCGCTAACTTGCTCCGGCCATAAACGCTTTCCGGGTTGGGCGTATCATATTCGTAGTAAGGAGACGCTTTGCGGCCATCGAAAACCGCGTTGGTACTAATATACAACATGGCCGCGTCTACCTGGGCCGCTGCCAGGGCCAGGTTCTGCGTACCCAGGGCGTTGACGCGATAGGCTGTTTCGGGTTCGGTTTCGCACTGGTCTACATAAGTACAGGCAGCAGGGTGGAGTACCAATTCGGGTTGAAAACTGCCCAGGAAACGCTGCACCATCACCCGGTTCCCAATATCGCAGTTTTCGCGGGTGATGGCCTTTATTTCGTGCGACCCTTCGGCTTGAAGTACCTTCACCAGAGCGCTGCCGACCTGGCCGTTGGTGCCGGTTACGACTATCCGCATATTAGCTCCTCGGCTTCCAGTACGCGTTTCTGACACTCCTGGCAGACCCCTTGCGGGTAAATGGTCCGGCGATAGTTTATTTCTAGTTTCTGGCCTGAGCCTTTTTCACCCTGGTAAATCCGCTCGGCCAGCAAATCGGTTTGGGGGATTTTGCGGCGGCACAACCGGCAGGGCATCGTTTCGACTTCACCCTCGACCAGCATTATTTCCGGCTCAGAGTGGGCCGGTTCGGGGTTAAAAGTCAGGCGGATAGCCGCAGTCGGACAATTGGCCTCGCACAAACCGCAATAGGCGCAGCTTTTCAGGTCAAAACGGCGCAGGTAGGCATTTTTCCCATCCAGGTTCTGGGTGCTGATCGCGCCGGTCGGGCAGCTATAGGTGCATAGGCCGCAACTGCTACAGCTTTCCGGGGCGAAGTGCAAGCCGTTGCGCCCGGCCACCGGGTAGATTAAATTACCAAAGCCGCGCTCGGTTGCCTGGTCAATATTTATCGGGAGCGGGTTGCGAGCCAGCACCAGGGCGGTACTTTCTTCCTGCATTGTCCCGGCCTGTAATACGGGCAGCGACTTACCTAACTGCGGCAATTCGACCCGGTTTGAGCGAAATAAATTCTGCAAAAGCAGACGGCCTACCGAAATATGAGTCCAGATGGCCGCCGCCCCGTAGATGAACAAACCCGCTGCGACTACCAGTAATATCCATCCCGGTATTCCATTATTAATAAAATCACTTAGCATAAATTATACTTTAACCGCCAGCGCCAACAGCACCAGCAATACTAAAGCAGCCGGGTTGGTATAGCGCAGGTAAAAATTAAAAGCGTCGCGCAGCCTGACGTGGCTAAAAAGCGCGTCTACAATTCCGATAAGGCCCAGGGCCAGCAGCACGCCTGGAATAAAAAGAAGCGGCGTAGGCACAAACAGGACGGCGAAAAACAGGCTCAAGGCCAGCCGTTCCATCCACTGCATCAGTTTGAACAGGGCCAATGGCGGACCACCCAGGTCATTGGTAATGCCTTCTAAGACTTCCCCACCAGAAGCCGCCAGCGGTTTAAGGCGCAAGATTACCGGCAGGCACAACAAAAATAGCAGACCGCACAGGGCTTTAACTCCCAGCATCAGCAAATTATCGGCCCCGGCTACCGTTAACAGATCTAAATTACCCAGGGCCAGGGCCGGTCCGAAGACCGCTACGGCATAAGGGACCGCACAGGCCACCAATAGCTGAAATACCCTGGCCCCGGCTAACTGGCTGTACACCGAGCCGCCCATCGAGCCTACCATGACCGCGCCCAGACCCGGAACCAGGAAAAGCAAACTGGCGGCTAACAGGTCGGCTCCCAGGGCTTTATCCGCCGTGTTCAAATAAGGCCACAAATTACCGGGCAGCGGCAGCAGGGCCACACCAGTAGAGAGGGCTAACATGCCAAAGAGCGGTATCGCAAAAAGACCCCAACGGCTGCCTTCGCGCCGGGTCGCGGCCATTTGATTGGTGGCCTGGTCGTCTTCGGGCGGCTCATACCCGGCGGGAACTGTGGCCGGTTTGCGTAGCAATTTAGCCAGCTCGAAAAAACCTTGCAGCAAGCCCGGACCGTCGCGCCCTTCCACTCGCCCGGCGAACCGGCGGCGCAAGCCCTCAATAATTATTCCTGCAATTAATAGGAAAAGAAAACCGGGATAAATTAGCCAGGCAAAAAAGGCCCGGAGGAGTGTTTCAACCAATGACAAAATTCTACAAACCCGCTCTACTCTTATATAGGCTAGAAAACTAAAAGTCTTTGCGGCCCACTGGACCACCCTGACCCTGAACCAGTCTAGCATAGGCCCGGTAGAGCGTCAAACCCTGGCTCACGCTTACTTCACCGGCTCTAATTCAAGGGTTACAGTACAGTCAGCCGGGGGTGGAATTATCGCTATCACTACAAATTGCCCGGTCGGGACGTTCGCAAAATGCACCTGGAAGGGCGGGTTTTGGTTCGGCTTTGCCTTAAATTCGGCAAACTGCAACGGGGCTTTTTCAGGGTCCACGCCGGAGAAATCTATAACAGCCTCGCCACAATCGGCCTGGCTGAAGTTTATTTTCCCTTGAAAAACTTCTTTGCCGGTTAAAGGCCGGGCATAGATTAATTTAGAGGTAGCCATATCCGAAGCAGAGCTATCCTGGGTTGCCGGTAAAGACGGGTTAGCCTTCCACTTGCTGCGGTCTAACACCAGGCCGGTCCCATCGTTTTCTCTTATTATAATAGTAGCCGGTTTTTCGGGATCGAAATTAATCCAGTCGGCCTGTGTACCCGGCACTTCCTTGAGGTAGCCTTGCATTATTTGCAGGCTTTTTAAGGCTGTAACTACCGGGGTAGCCCGTACTCGTTTGAAGACCGTGGCTTTGGTCTGATTATCTAAAAAATAGTTATCGTACAAAACGGTGTAATCCTGGGCCAACCCCCGGTTTTTTTTGAACATGTCGAAGACTACTTTAACTACCTGCTGCTGGTCAGGTGAAATATGGTATTCCCAGGGGTCTATCAGGACCACTATGGCCGACTCAAGCAAAGTTTCCAGCGGGTAGAAGTCCCTTGAATCTATATCCGGGCTGGTCAAAAGATTGATGCCAGGGTCGTTTTTTCGGCCCGTAAGTGCTTCGTCGGCTCTTAAAAAGGTCTGGGCGTTAAACCGGTAGGAAGATGCTATGACGTAAATTCTGTCATCCCAGGTTGTTTGCTCGTTCAAGTACTTGGTCAGGTTGATTACTTGCTGGTAATCGTCGCGCTGCATAGGATGCCAGTTGCCGGTGAACAACGCCGCCGGGAAACTAGGCGTGGGTAAAACGAAACCCGACAAGCCATTTACGCACAGAAAAACTACGCCGAGAGCGGCAGCAGCCTGGGCCAGCCTGGGCCGGGGGCTGGTTTTTAGCTTTTCCCATACATTAAGAAAGAGGCCGGCCAGCCCAATAATGATAAAGACACTCAGGTGCAGGGTATATTGAA
>JAYSYV010000789.1:0-4610 GCA_043727245.1 Chloroflexota bacterium
CACTTGCGTTGGTTTACATATAAATTTGACTTAATATTCCTGTGACCCTTTTCGGTACAATATTCTTTTAAAACAAACACCAGACTGAAATAAGCCAGGAAATATGACAAAAATAAAAACTTTTGCCAACATTTTTAAATTATTTGGAACAGGTAAATTTAACAAAGAATCTATATCCAGTTGGGTTTTGTTATTTCGGGGACCAGTCTTATTTATCTTTGTAGCTGGTCTGCTTATTTTTGCAGCCTTTCAGGTACAACCCTTTACCTTTAACCTGGATATTGGGCCGGGTGGCGATAGCATATATGTAGCCAACTTTTATGCTCCTGAAGAAAATCTTGCTTTTGATTATCGGTGGTCCAAAGACACCAGTTATGTCAATCTCTATCAGGTTGGCACTCCCTACAAACTGACTTTCAGAGCAGTAAGTGCCAATCCAGCCCCGGAACCGGTCAGGTTAACCATAACAGCAAATGGACAAGAAATCGGGCAGGCCACTATTGGGCAGGCTCCCGAAATCTATACCGTGACTTCCTCCCGGCCAGTGCTGAGTCCGGAAGATTTAACCCTAATTTTGAAAGTTGATAATACTTTTGATGAACCGGGCCAGGTTGGCCGGAAGAAACTGGGCATCGCCCTTGACTGGATCAAGGTAGAACCCTACCGGAACCATCTGGGCCTGATCATACCACCGCCTTTTCAATGGGGCTGGTGGGTTCTTTTTTCCGCCTGGCCGCTCTTGCTCATCCGGATTTCCACTCTTAAACCTCGCCACTGGAAGTTTTACCTGGCTGGTGGTTTTAACCTGACAGTAGCCGGGACTATTCTGGCATTACCGGCTACCGCCCGCCAATCACATACCGACTGGTTTATAACTGGCCTGGCAGTTGAAGTACTGGAACTGGGAGGGCTGCTGGCATGGCTGGCCTTTAAACAATGGCAGGCTAATGAAAAGGATTGGAGAAAATTCCCAAAAAGTGGCCTTTTCCTTTTGCTGGTAGCCCTCGGACTGCTTTATCTTGCTTCCTACCACGGGCGGCTGAGCTATGGGGATGACCAGATTATGGAGGGTGTGACAGCGGCTATCGTTTCCGGCAACCCGGCCGCACCATTAACCCGTTTTCTTAATTATGCTGATATTCCTACCTTCGCGCCTTACGGCATTGGTCTTCCCCTGGTCGCGGTACCATTTTATTTGCTAGGGGTAGGAGTTTCTAAAATCTTTCCGGCGATGCACTCCGAAGTAGTCGGTTTTTCCGGGCTGGCAGTTTACCTGCTCCTTTTAACCAACCTGCTTTTAACACTTGGTTCCGTCGCCTTTTTTTACCGCATTTTACGCAGATTAAATTTTAATACCGGCCCGGCCCTGCTATCAGCCGTCCTCTATGGAGGGGCTACGATGGCCTGGCATTATGCCCGGACTTTTCTGAGTGAACCGTTGGTTACTTTTTGTCTTCTGGCGGCTCTTTTTTGCAGCCTCAATTACCGGCAAGGCGGCACCTGGAAATGGTCGGTGTTAGCCGGGTTCATGCTAGGGTTAGCCGTGGCAACCAGGTTAAACAACCTGATAGTTTTACCTTTTTTCGGCCTATACCTGCTCTGGGCCTGGTGGGAGCGTGAGAACCGGCTCAAGGGAAGTCTTAACCGGCCAGTGGTGCAAAGAGCCATGCGCGATGGGGCCAGCTTCATTGCCGGCCTGGGCTTTTGGCTATTTATTATTAACTGGTATAACACGGCTCGTTTCAATTCCGCCACTGCTACCGGCGGTTACACAATCAATTCAGAGAGTTTCGATACCCCCTTATGGACGGGCTTGTACGGACAGCTATTCAGTACCGGTAAAAGCATCTTTCTTTACAACCCGGTGCTGGTGCTGGGTATAATCGGCTTACCTTTCGCTCTCCGGTGGCAGCGCGGTTTTACCCTACTTTGTCTTGGACTGATTGCGGCTTATTTAACTCTCTACGGCACATGGCTCCGTAACGGGTGGTTGGGCGGTGGTGTCTGGGGCCTGCGCTTTCTGGTTCCGTTGTTACCGCTATTTTTATGGCCCGCAACTTACCTGTTTGCCTATGTGGGCCGGAGAGGGCCAGCCCGGCTCCAGCCTCAATCCCGGCTTCGTATTAACTGGCTAAAAACTGGCGTTGTTGTTTTAACCCTGGTGCTTACGGCAGGCAGCCTGGTGGTCCAATTTCTTTCGATAATGATAAGCTACCAGATTTATGAGGCCCAGTATGGACGTACGGACGGGCTTTTCCAACGGGCCCTTTACAATTTAGCCGATTCGCCGATTGTCGTGCACTGGAACATGTGGTGGGGGGGAACCCGCCCCGACCTGGCTTCTCGCTTTTATCACGAGACTCCTTTTGCCCGTTGGGTAGTTTTTGTACAGGATTTTGCTTTGTGGGGAGCGCTAGGCTGTGTCTTGCTGGCCGGGTTGGTATGGTTGCTAAAAATCAGGGCAAATCTCGACCCCCTGGTCCAGACCGAAGAAGAACCGGCACACCTCGAACCGGTCAACTTTTGATTGAAGTTTCTATTTAGTCCCAATTTTAGTTTGAATGAATAACCTGGTAGATTACCAGGGCTTTTGATAGATCGCGATAAACAAGCAAGAAATCGCCTGGATTCTGCTCGATAAAAGGCCGTAAGTAACGTTGAACATAGGATGGAGTGGTAACCGGGCTTTTGTGGTCCAGGTCCGGACCCAGGATTATAAAGTCGGCCTTTTTCTCCTTAATATCACGCTGGATGGACTCCGAAGTAGTCCAGGCCGGGTAATCGGCGGTGGGTCGCCGGGCATAAAGCCAGACTGAGGGGGCAAAATTAGTCATAAGAATGGCATCTGAAGGGGTATTTTGGTTCAGCCAGTCTACCCCGGCTTGAAAATCCCGCATTTGATCTTTCATCGGGTTTATAGTGTTGTAAATCGTTATGTATAGATTCAAGACCATAAGCAAGATTAAAGTTAATAAAAAGCGGTTTTCGGACAATTTTAACCTCGTAAGAAACGGCCTCACGGCTTGAATATGGGGGAGAACTCTAACTTTCCCCAGCAAAAAGTCGATAGCGGTAAGAAAATAGAGGTAACAAAAGGGCAGGACGGCATAATAATAACGCTGAAAGGTAAATGTCCAGATCAAAAGCAGCCCAAGCTGGCTGGCTGTGAACCATAAGGGCGTATCTAAGCCCTTAGAACGAGCATAAATAAAAGCTCCTAACCCAAGAAGGCCAGTAATACCTAAACCGATAACAACTTCCCAGAAAGGTAAATCGGCTGACACCACCAGTACACTTGTACCAGGACCGGGTAAAGCCGGAACTAATAAAGCCGGTAGATAAGCACTAACCTCTTCCCAGGTATTTTGAGGCAAACGCCGGGCCAGAACTTTAAGGGCTGGTAAAAAGCCTTTTTCTTCAGGTAAATTACTCTGTAGTTGGGCTTGCTTTACATCGTCCTCGTAGCCCCCGAACAAGCCTGAATTACCTATAGTTAAGTTGCGATAACCCCAAATAGAAACCACCAGCAAAAAAACTAACCCAAAGGCCGTGGCCCGCCACCATAATTTACGGGTCAGGAGGGCCAGACCGGCGGCCGGTAGTAGGGTTAAACCCATTATTCTTACCAAAAAGCCGACTGCCCCCAATAAACCTGCCAGGAAACCGAAAACTGTTTCAGACCGGCGGACTTTAAGGGGAGGCCGTTTCAGATATAATAAAGCCATTAATAGGACCGCCAGGTATACCGGCTCAGACATTATCATAGCAGCCTGGCTGACGGTTATTGGATGCAGGGCAAACAACACAACTATACCCTGGCGAAGTAACGGTTTAACTTCTATCTTTTCGAGAAATAAATTAAGCAGGAGAACATCGAGCAAAGTGAAACAAAACGGAATAACTTTCAGAATATCTACATTGCCGGGGAAAAACCAGGCCAGTAGGGCCAGGAGCAGCGGAAATAGCGGAGGGTATTTGGTTTCGGGTTGAATGTGAGCATAATTTGTTAGGCTGAAACCCTGCCCATTAACCAGGGACCAGGCAGTAACAACATAATGAGCATCGTCGTTATTTTGCCCGACCTGCAAATTATTCCAGTTTAACAGGTAGAAAACGGCCGCCAGGACAAGCAGCCCGATTAGCCAGTAATTTTGAATTGGTATCTTAACTTTACCCATTGAGCTTTAACGCAGAGTATCAGATATGACAGCGTGACCAAAAAAATCATACAGGGGATATGGATATGCTGGGGAAATGAAAAGTGCTAAGTTAATCAGGTTGTTTCTGAGCCAGGACCACATAATTCAGACTTTCGCCGGGATGGCCCAGGTGCCGGTCCAGCCATATTGCGCCACGTTGTATACCTGCCCCAGCCAGGCGGCCCGGTTTGCGTAAAAGCGGCCGGTTTTCGGTTCCAAGACCGTAGGCCAAACCACCGGCCAGGCGCTGACCGGCAGCGGCAACCAATCCGCCGGTCTTTTCGATACTCTCTACCCGAAAGCCGCTCTTTTCCAGCAAATAGCGCAGGCCAAAAGGGGTATAACGATAGAAATCATGCGGGGCGGCGTGGACCGGCCAGAGCCAGGGAACGGTCAGGAGCAGCCAGGCTC
>JAYSYV010000790.1:0-4608 GCA_043727245.1 Chloroflexota bacterium
TTTCCCAGGTGTGACTCCATTCCGTGCCGCCCAGGCTGAGGGCAAAGGCTTCGATTTTATAAGCCGTAATAGCCTCCGGCAGCTTGAAGCTAACCGTCGCTTTGCCATCCGGCCCGGTCTGGATGACCGCGCAAAAAGCCACATCGGCGAAATCCTGGCGAACGGTAGCTTCCGCCGCCGGAGCTTGCCCGCCACCTTTGTACATTACGCCTTCTCTGGACACGCCACCATAAGCCCCGGTTATTTCTTGCTGGGGGGCCATTGACATACGCATCATTGCACTGGGTGGTGTTAAGCCACCTGGCACAGGCGAAGGCATGGCAAAGGCATTGGGCTGCATAGACAGGGTGTGATACATGGGGTGATAGGGCTGGGAACTCTCCCAATCGTCCGATTCGGTCAGCGGCTTAAAAAGAAAACCCAGCGTACCCCATTTGGCCGCACCCTCAAAACCGCTTTTAAGGTTCGAGGCCAGCCGGTCCTGGGGAGTAGCCCCGGCCAGACGGCTATCTCGCGTCAATAAGTAGACCGAAGCCGGACTGCCGGTATTTATTCTTAGCGCAACAGTCTGGCCGGGTTTGGCCTGAGCAGGGACTTCCAGCGAAACCTGACCGGTCGAAGGTACTACCAGGGCCGTCCAACCTTCCCAGGCTTTGTCACCCAACCAGGCTCCCAGGGCCAGGAAGCCGCCCGGCGCAGGGATGTTTAATTCCAGTTCGGTTCCGGCTTTAACCTCGCCAAGGTCGCGGTCTTCGACTACTTTTCCGGTCATGTCCAACAAGAGTAGCCGGGCCGCTTGGGCATCGGTCTGCCAGCGCAAACGAGCTACGCGAGAAGCCGGGGCCGGGTCTTCCAACCTGACCGGCGTATTTAGCACCGGTCCAGCGGTAGTCAGATAAAGGCCGCGCACCTCGCGGGTAGCCTGTCCGGGCATCAAACTGACTTTAACTTCGCTGCCGAGAGCCGAGAAAACCGACTCCTGGCGCTCGGCTCTGGTAGAATTTGGAATGACGGCGGTCGCCAGCAAATCCTGGTAGCTGACTCGCACTTCCAGGCGGTCTTTGCTTTTCGATTTTAGCTTAAATTGGCCCTGGTAGATGCCAGGCAACTCAGGCCGAGCTTTCTGGGAGTCCACTCGCTGGCTGCCACTCCACAATTCAAGCTGGACCGGCTCGGTCAGCGGCTGATTGAAGCGTTCGACTTTCAAACGACAGTTCAGTTTATTGTCGGTCAGTTCGTAGCCCTGAAGGGTCGCCTGTAAAGGAGCCAGGACGTATTCGACGCTGCTAAAGCTGCATTCAGCCGGTTTTTTATCGGAATCAGTTTCGTTTTCATCGGGCCAGTAAACCCGGTAGCGGCCCTGCGGTAGAGTCCCCAGGTCAACCAGGGTCAGGCCTCCCGCGCTCAATTGGACCGGCTGGTTGCGGTAAATCACGCCATTATTTTCAATGACCAGTTTAACGGTATTGGGTTGGGGACGATCCGGCCCGCCAAATAACCAGGCCGGTGTCACGACCAGCAGCCTGACCCGATCCTGGGCCGCCCGGTAGATTTCTTTATCGGTCAGCAAGACCGGTTGCACAGCTAAAGGTGGCCGGGCCAGTTTGATTTTGAAACCGGGGAAAGCCTGACCATCCGGCAGCAACGGCACAATCCGCCGGGCTGACTGAGTAGGCAATCCATAGAAAGTATTCAGACCTTTCAGCAGGTCATTATCGGGTTGAGCTTCGGGTGCAATGAAAGCAAAAACGCTCCCGGCCAAAACCTGCTTTCCGTAGGTTAAAGACATATTGTAATCGGTTTGTTCAATTTCAAATTTGGGCATAAAAAATCTCCTTGAGCTACTTTAACAGTACTACAGCTTGGCGGGTTATTACGAACCATTCCGATTTCCAGAACAGTTCCAACTTATAGATAAGAGGGCTAGAGTCCAGCCTGTTCCGGCCAGGCCAGTGGATTTTTTTAAGTTTTAAGGTCTGGAGAAATTTTTCAAACTCCCCTTAATTTTTAGAGGCGCGATAGAACCAGACCTGCCGCTAGAAGCAGACCGTAAACCAGTTCCAGGCGGGCGGTCCCGGCCAACGCTTTGTTCAGGATGCGGCCTTCCAGGTGCGCGACCGTCTGCCACAGCGGCCAGGCCAGCGGCGCGGACAGCCAGGCCAGCATTACGCCTGGACCGGCTGCCCCGCTCAACCACATGGCCGGGGGTACGGCATAAGTCAGCAGCACCAGCAAAGCGTACTCAGCCCGGACTCCACGTTCGCCTAACCGGACGGCCAGGGTCTTTTTACCGGCAATCCGGTCCGTGTTGATGTCGCGCAGGTTGTTGACCACCAGGATAGCGGTCGCCAGGAAACCGACCGGCAAAGCGCACCACCATGCCAGCGGGGCAACCACGTTTGCCTGAACGAAATAAGTTCCGCAGACCGCAATCAGACCGAAAAAGATAAAGACAAAGATGTCACCCAGGCCGTTATAGCCGAGCGGAAACGGCCCGCCGGTATAAGCCAGGGCGGCGGCTATCGAGAAAAGCCCGATCAGAATAATGGCCCACCCGGCCACCCACACCAGATAAATTCCGACCAGTGTCGCCAGGCCAAAGACCACCAGCATACCCAGGTAAACCTGATTAGGAGTCAACATACCGGCCTGAGTTACGCGAGTCGGGCCGAGCCGTTCAGCGGTATCGGCCCCTTTCTTGTAATCAAAAACGTCATTGGCGAAGTTGGCCCCGATTTGAATCAGGAGCGCTCCCACCAGGGCGGCCAGGGCCGGGCCAGGTTGGAAATGGTTGTCTTTAAAAGCGGCGGCAGTCCCCACGATAACCGGAACAGTCGCGGCGGGTAAAGTCTTGGGACGGGAAGCAATCCACCAGCGTTGGGTTAAACTAAGCCGCGCAGTATCAGCGTTCATCGAGTCTAAATCTCCTTTTGTCCAAAAAAGCGGCGGGCGGTCTGCAACAGGGCGGCCAGGTCCGGGCGGTGGGCTTCGGCTATTCTTTTTTCAATGTGCAGTTCCACACCTGGGGCAACTTCGATACGCTCCCAGGTCTGGCCGGTAACCTGGGCAGGCTTGGTAGCTCTCTCCGGTTGCACCAGCGGAACAGGTGCGGCAGCCATTGCCATCATAGGCATAGCCGGTGGTTCCGGCGCAGCCTGACCGGGTGATAGAGTAACTTTGTCAGTTGGCAGGGCTTCACTGGCCTCGAACGAGGCTCTATATTTCATGGCCCGCATAGGCGAGGCCGGGGCGGCAGCCTGGTCAGGCATGGCTCCACCTGCAGTTGTTATACTACCGGGTGGAACCGGCATTGGTGCGGCAGACCGAGCCATAAAAGAGTGGGCCTGAAAAGTAGGACCAGCCTGACTCGACTGATCGTATACAGGCGGAGCGCTCGACACCTGGCTGGAAAAGACTCCTCCGCTATCCGGTTCAATTTCAGGCTGACCCTGGTTAGCTGCTTCCGGTAAAGCCGCAAACGGACTCATTTCGGTCTGCAGAACGGACCAGGAAGCCGGGGCCATTTGTTCTCGCAGCATCTTCCTGGCCGGAGCCGCCCCAGGCCCACTTTCACGGCGAAGTAAACCTAATAAGGGGTCGCCCGGTTCAGGTTCAGCCGGGGCCATCTCGTACCCTTTCGCAGCCGGACCGGCTGCTGGAATAAGCTGTACCTGTTGGGCCAACTGTTCCAGTTCGGGCAAAGAACGAGCGTTAAGTAGGTTCTTTATTTCACTTAAAGGCAGGTATTCGTCCTTCAAGCGTTTAATAAATTGCAACCGTAACCAGTGTTCGGAGGTGTAACGGCTGAAAGGGCCGGACCCGCTCGGCGGTGGCAATAAACCTTCTTTGATGTAGTAGCGAACGGTCCGTTCGGTGACATCGGCCTCACGGCACAATTCCCTGAGATTAAAAGTTCTATCTTTCACTAAATTCCTTTTAACACTCTTACGTATCACTGTTATAACATACTGACGTAATACTGTCAATAAGCAATTTCACACTTATTGTGTTAAGATTTTAACAACTAGAACTGAAACTGGCAACTGGGCCGAAAAGGTGGTTTGTCGGTAGCAAGCTCCTGCGTTATACTGAGACAGCAAATAACTTTACCGAACTAAAAAGATTCAGGATTAGAAAAGTTGAAATTTTTCCAGGCAAGCCACCGACCCGCTACCGCCTATCCGACCGAAGATGTCTATATTTACCGGCAGGGCCACCGGCTGCATTATCAGGTTTCCGGCCCGCTGGATGCCCCGGCCCTGGTCCTGCTGCACGGCATCGGCGGCAACGTGAACTGGTGGCAGGAGAATATACCTGCTTTCAGCCCCTATTTTCGGACCTATGCCCTGGACCTGCCCGGATTCGGGTTTAGCTGGCGTTTGAAAAAGACTTTTTCGATTGACGAAGGAGCTACTTACCTGCGGGACTGGCTGGACTTTTTAGGGCTGGACCGGGTTAATTTGCTGGGGCATAGCATGGGCGGACATATCGCGGCCCGGTTTGCCGCCGCACATCCCCGGCGCGTCAACCGGCTAATCCTGGCCGCTCCCAGCGGACTGTGGGTTTCAACTACACAACGGCTCAAGTGGCTGCGCGATATGCCTAGAG
>JAYSYV010000791.1:0-4606 GCA_043727245.1 Chloroflexota bacterium
TGTGGTAAAACCTTTAGCGAACGCACCGGCACCATGTTCGAAGGGTTGCGTAAACCCCAGGGTCTAATCCTTGTGGTAGTCACCCTTCTTGCCTGGGGCTGTCCCATCCAGGCCATCGTAGCGGCTTTCGGACTGGACGAACGCACCATCGCCGATTGGCGAGACCGGGCGGGCCAGCACTGTGAAAAGGTCCATGACACCATGGAACAGGATACGTGTAAAAGTATGCCACAAGTCTCAAGCAAACTTATTCGTTGAAGAGGATTAGAATTAGAGCGTAAAATTCACCTCTTCTTCATTTAATGGATTTGGCTTATTCTCTAAATCTAACACGTATTCTCCAAACCGTCGGATATGCCGGGTCTGGTAGGGGGTTAACCGGGCGACATCTTCCCTGGTGAAGGAAAGCCCCTCCGCTTTCAACTCTTTAAGCACTTGTGTTAAATCGGCTACGTTCTGCAGCATTACAGCATTGGCTATTAGATCGGTATATTTCACCCGCTTGTCCCGCTCTTCGACCTCGAACACCGTGAGTAACGCTTCCCCACCAAAGGTAATCCAATCGGTAAATTGGTTGTACCGTTCAACTTTTGTGGTGCTTGAAGTGACCCCCTGCCGTAAGGCTAAATCTGAAAGATATTCCAAAAGGAAGATGGTGCGAATCACCCGCCCTAGTTCCTGGAAAGCAGCATAGAGTTTGTTCTTTCGAGAATAATTACCCAGCTTTCGCAAAAGGGTACTCGGTAGGATTTTACCAACCTTGATGGACAATACCACTCGCATAAGGTCCGGCCAGTGAGTTTCTAACAGGCTCCAATCTATGGTTTCCCGGAACAGCGCGTCAATATGCTGGTAATGTGTTTGTTTATCCGGCCGGAAGAAAATTAAATCTTTCCAGTTGCGGATACGGGGCATCAATTTTATACCAAGTAGATAGGAAAGTCCAAACACCGGGGTACTCTGCCCCTGGGTGTCGGCGTGCAGCGTATCGGGTTGGACTAAACTTTTATTCTTGAGTAAGCCGTCAATGATGTAGACCGCTTCCCATATTCCGCAGGTGATAAAATGGGTAAAAAGAGCCACGTAAGTATCCGAAATGTGGTGATACGCGATCCCACCAACATGGCCGTAACGAAAATGACGCTGGCTAAACAGGCTATTTTCGGCCAGAGCGATCTTGGTGCCATCGGCAATAGCCACCTTCTCATTACCCCATATTCTCGGCAGGCTGAACCGGCTGTAAGCATTGATCAAATCAACACTGGCTGCTTCCAGTCTGGCTGCCGTAATATGGGAGCGATTGACGAAGCCTAACTGTTGTGCGCTAACCACCTCACCCAGGTGGGCCGCCGTTTGAACCGGACCCAGCCGGGCGCCATAGGCGAAGCTGGTAAATATATATTTCTCGATTGGCCGCTCCAGCTTAACTTCGGTGTTAGCTAGAGGCCCAAAATGGCGGGTCCACTTACACCAGAACTCAGTATTTGCCAGGATTTGTAGTAAAGAATGTGGGGCTGCGTTAAGTTTTTGGTGGACTGCGCCCAAAAGCGCCCCATAAGTAGCCGAAACCTCTTTAGCCTTACCCTTTTTAAGGACCGGCAAGCCCCGCTCATCAATACTGACACTCTCATTAGCCGGTAAAGCCGCGTCAACGACCTGAGCAGTTCTACTAAGGGCTTCTTTTAAGCGGTTAACAAAGCTTGCGGCGTCCGGGCCTAGCTCCAAAGCCTGGCAATACTCGCCTAGAAGGGGCTGGCACTCTTGCCAGGAAAGCAGTTCGGCCCGGTAATCGGCGTAATCCTGGGAGCCTTCTACATACATATCGCCGGTTCTTAACTCAAAAGCCAGGTAACTAAAAACACAGATTTCCAGTAACCTACGGTTAAGCCGGTATTTGTGGCGGCCCTTTTTACGAACGCGGACTGCCCTTTGCCAACCTTCATTGGCAAAATCAAGCTCAAGGGTGTCGCTTAACCACTTGGCCCGGCTGGATTGTTGCTCAAGTATGAGGGTAAGCGCCTTTTCGAGAGTTTGGTTATGGGTAGCCGAATGGATTTTGAGAGAGCGGATCAAGCGAAAGAGGGTAGCGCGATGGCTTTTGAA
The DNA here is from genome assembly GCA_043727245.1 of Chloroflexota bacterium. Lineage (GTDB taxonomy): Bacteria > Chloroflexota > Chloroflexia > Chloroheliales > Chloroheliaceae > 54-19. The sequence continues at coordinate 2,104 of JAYSYV010000791.1, forward strand.
AAATGGGGGTAAAAGCGGCAAATAGTTATTGCCGTTATAGGCGCTAAGAGAGAGGCAAGCTTGCAAAAGAGCATCAGGACCGCCGTTTTCGGCCAGTAACTTACGAACTTGCCGGCCAAAAATGGCATCAGCGTCAGCTTGAGCGGCAGACGGCACTTCTTCAAGCCCCTGATCAAAGCCTGGCAGGGCTGTTCGTTGTGTTGCTTGGGCCAATCCCGGTTGGTTTTGGGGCTGGGTTGTATTTACTGGTGGGCCTTTGGACTGAGCTTTATCTTTCAGCCCGGTTAGTTCTTCTTCTGCCTCATCCTCGTCGTCATCCTCGTCATCACTTTCCACTCCTTTATTATTAGCGCCAGCCAATTCTAAAAGCTCACTAAAGGCGGTTAGTATGTTTTCATTGAGGCCACGCTGGCCGTCACGCAATAATTCCAGTTCGTCTTGCCCCTGTTTGTGCATGGTCGCCATTCTTTTTATAAACATTTCGACCAGATTATCGCGAGTTGTCACCCGAGATTGGTAAATCAGGCTGGCGAGCAGGGTATAGCGTTTGGCACTTAAATAATCTTTGAGGTCTGAAGCATCCAGGGCAAAGGCCTGGGCGGCAAACTGTTGGATTTTTGCTTTAGGTAGTGGGGCCAACCAGCTTTCTACTTCACCTAATTCTTGCAGCCAGTTCAGGCGGTTTTGCAAATCCTTAAAGTGGGTCAGAGTAGCACTCTGAGCCGGTTCTTTAAGCTGGTTGAAAAGCGAGAAGCGCTTCGGTTTTACGACGGCTAAAAGCTGGTCTAGCTTTTCTCTATGACTCTGGCTCAAAGCAGCTAAAACTTTTTGAAAGTAGCCGTTATTAACCAGGCTGCGCACCCGCCGGGCCAAACGTTCCAGGGTACTAAAAGCTGGCAGTTCAAAACCACTATTGATTAAAGCCTCCACGGCTACATTGATTAAATCAACCGGATCGTCTCGGGTTTGGGCGGCTTCAAATACCGCTTTATTCACTATATGTTTGGCGGCTTTATTATCAGCAAAGGCGGCAAAACCCAGGTATTGCCGAATAACCGGTTGGTGCCGGTAGAGTGAGCGGGGCGGATAAGCCGTAAAAGCTATTTCGGTCAAAGCCAGGCATTTGTGGATATGACGGGTAACCGCCAGCGGTATTTCGACCGGGTGCGGAAAATATTTCAAAGTTTGAAAGGTTTTAAGCATCGCCAGGAAGTTCAAAATAGTGCTGTCGCCTCGAACAGTTTTCCTGGCAAAAGAAATTTCAGCCTGGCTGGGAGTATAAAGGGTGTTTAACTCTCTGGCATCGAAAGTAACCGGAAAACGGGGATAAACGGTACGGTCAATTAAAGCCATAGCTGGAAAGTTAAGCCTCCCTTATTTTGTCTGATAGCTTCCTCTATAAAGGATTCTACCCTTACAATTATTCAATATTTACCCACACGAAATCCACAGCGTTATTATCAAGGTTGAGCTTGCGCTTCTGGTAACGTTCGGTCGTTCGCGGGTCGGAGTGACCGACAGCGTATTGAACCTGTTCCAGCTTGGCCCCTGCTTCCAGAGCTAGCGTCACAAAGGTCGCCCGCAGGCCATGCGGAGTGAGCTCAAAACCGGCCCTGGCCGCATACATTTTAACCAGCCGCTCGATTACCTGGGCGCTAATGCCTTCCGCCTGGGGATGATCGCCTTTACGAAACTGCACAAAGAGGGGGGCTTCTTTACTTAAACCTTTTCCAGCACATTCTTCCAGGTAGGTATTGAGGGCCCGGACCACATCGACCGGCACTTTTACTTTGCGGCGCTTATCACCTTTGGCGTGCCGGATAACCAAAATGTGATGACCCTGTTCCACCTGTAAATCTCCCAGTTTCAAATCCGCACATTCACTGCGGCGGATGCCGGTACGCAATAAAAGGAGTAAAATCGCGAAATCACGTTTGCCCTGCTGAGTGGTTGTATCGATTACCGTAAGTAAGTGTCTGGCCTGAGCAGCTTCCAGGGCCGTATAGGGTGTTTCCTGCTCATCCTTACTCCGGTAGCCGCCAATATCCTGGGCCGGGCTATGGGAAAGCAGTCCTCGTTTGACGGCTTCTTGTAAAAGCTTGCGGGCTACCACCAGTTTACGTTCAGCCGTAGTCTTAGCAAAGTTATCAGAAAGATACCGCCGGTATTGCCACATATCGTCTGTGGATAGAACATTAAGAGTTAAAGCTTTGTTCTCAAGCCAATTAACAAACTGGCTGGCATCCTGGCGGTAAGCTTTACGAGTATGGGCGGAAAGCTGGCGGGTAACCAGGCTCTCAACAGTCTGCGTAAAGGAGTCTTCTTTTAGGACAGTGGCCGGATTAAAGTTAGAACTAGAACTAGAGTTAATATTCACATCGGTACTCACAGCAACCCCCAGAGCTAAAAAGGAGCCATTTTTGAAATTTTTGAGGGTTTCTAAGCAAATTTTGGGTAAAAAAGACGATAGCAATAGATAACTGATATTATCCCTTACTATTTA
>JAYSYV010000792.1:0-4604 GCA_043727245.1 Chloroflexota bacterium
TACCCATTTTAAACTATAAATATTGGAAACAAATTAGAAACAGGCCATTTTAGGGCTTGAAATATTAGAAATCTCACATCTTATTCCGATTCTTCTCTGAAAATAGGCTGTTAGAATTATAAGGTCGAAACAAGTCAAACGTCTGTAACTGTGGGAGGTTGTTTGCGAGTGAGGAAAGTAATACTATAAATTATGAGCCTGATTTTGGACCGGGTAAACACGGGTGAGGACCAGAGTCCTGAAACTCCGCCAATAAAATCTAAATTTAAGTTGAAGTTGAACCTGGAACACGTAGCGTTGGCCGCTATTCTGGGCTATTGGCCTACCTGGGCCTTTGGAATTTAAGTAGTAACCAAAAAGAGAACAAAGGGTTTATTGGTGGAAATAGTTATTCTGGTTTAGAATTAAGTCAGGCTCTCATGTTATTTCCCGGCTGTTGATTACTCAAATGGCTCGCACTAAGGATACCTAAAAAGTTGGAAACAGTTGAAACCTTGCCCGGCCCAACTCGCCCGAAAAACACCCGGCCGTGGCTGAGTTGGCTGTCCCGGCAAATTTCAAACTTTAGCTGGCCTCGGCTTAGTTTGTCAGGCATAATGGCCCTGACCGCCTGGTTATACCTGTTCAGGTTGGAAGAACTGGGTTATAACAACGAATATTATGCCAGCGCGGTCAAAAGTATGCTGGCTAGCTGGTCCAACTTTTTCTTTGCAGCCTTCGACCCGGCAGGATTTATTTCAGTTGATAAACCGCCGGTCTTTCTATGGGTCCAGACCACCTCGGCCTGGATTTTTGGTTTCAACGGGCTGAGTATGTTGCTGCCCCAGGCTCTGGCCGGGATTGCCAGTGTTGGTCTGCTCTACCAGCTTGTTAAAAAAGTCTATGGGCCGACCGCCGGGCTTTTAGCGGCACTGGCCCTGGCTCTCACCCCGATTTTTGTGGTCATAAGCCGCCATAACAACCCGGAAAGCCTTCTGATATTGACCCTTTTGGTTCAGGTCTGGGCCTTAACCAAAGCGGTCGAAAGCGGACGGTTGCGCTGGGTTTTAGCCGTGGCCGGGCTGGCGGGTCTGGGTTTCAATATTAAAATGCTGGAAGCTTTTGTGGTATTGCCCGCCTTTTATCTGGCTTACCTGATGATGGGCTGCAGCCATTGGCTAAGGCGGCTGGTTCACCTGATCCTGGCCTCGCTCCTGCTGTTGTTTCTATCCCTGTCCTGGACTTTGCTGGTAGATGCTACCCCAGCCGGTCAACGCCCATTTGTGGGCAGTTCGACCAACAACACAGCCACCAATTTAATCCTGGGCTATAACGGCCTGGGCCGGGTAGATGGTAGTGAAGGAAGCCCCGGCGCTGGTGGCAGTTTTTCAAGTGTGTCGCTGGCGGGTCAGGCCGGACCGCTGCGATTATTTTTGAACAATGTCGCTGGGGAAGTAAACTGGCTGACCCCACTGGCCTTGCTGGGTCTGGTTGGCTTAGTCTGGCAAGGTGTGACGGAAGTTAAAACGGCTAAAATCAGGAATCCGCGCAATAAGGCTTTAATTATCTGGACCGGCTGGTTGGCCTCATTTGGGATCGTATTCAGTATGGCGAAGGGGACAATTCACCCTTATTACCTGGTCATGCTGGCCCCGCCCATTGCGGCTTTGTTTGGAATGGGCCTGGTGGCGTTGTGGCAGGAATATCGCCGGGCTGACTGGACGAGCTGGCTTCTTCCGGTGGGGCTGCTACTTAACGCGATTTATCAAGCATTTATTCTAGCGGCCTATCCCGCCTGGAACGCCTGGTTGAGTCCGTTAGTGATAGGATTTAGCCTGGTTGGGGTAATTTGCCTGGTAGGGGGGAAATTACAGCGGTCCCCGGTCTGGCTAAAGCGTTGGGGAAGCCACGCCGGTTTTGGGCTTACTTTCTCGCTGCTGCTAGTTCCGCTGGCCTGGTCGCTGAATCAACTTTACGTGACCCCACTTAATCCGACCTTACCAAGCGCCCGGCCAGGGGTAGAAACTGCGTCTGGTCTGCTTGGCAACCGTTATATCTGGGACAATGTTACTCAACCGGCCTGGAGCAGTTGGCTGACGACTATTTTACCGCTGGCGGGTTTGCTGGCGGTTAGTTTGCTGGGTATCGTGAAGCTGGCGGGCCAGTTTAATCGGTTGGTGCGCTGGAGGGTCTTGCTAGCGGGCCTGGTTCTGCTAATTACTGCGGGGCTGGCCGGGTTTTCGGCCAATGCGGCCTGGTCTGAAAATAGCGGGGCGGCAGCCACAAAAGCCACCCGGCCCGTTTCCAGGCTTGACGAAAAGTTAGCCCACTATTTAAATGCTAACACGCCGGGTCAAACTTACCTGGCGGCCGTCACTAACACGACCCTGGCCGCGCCACTAATACTTGAAACGGGCCGACCGGTGATAGCTATCGGCGGCTACATGGGGATTGACCCGGCCTTGAGCGCCGCCCAGGCCGAACAACTGGTCAAGGAAAACAAGCTCCGATTTATCCTGGTGGCGGCTGATAACGGCTTTGGTAACGTCAGCGCTGAGGCCGGGACCAGTGCCATTTACAGCTGGGCCAGCCAGAAATGCCGCCCGGTTGACCCAGGTTTGTGGCGTTCAATTTCCTTGCAGCTAGATAGTTCTCAGCAAGCGCAATTATTCGACTGTGGAATATAACCAAATATCTTCCCCCTTATATTATAGAATCATTATCTGGTAAAAATCGTTCCCTGGCTTTGTTAACATAACAATCGTGGGAAGCTGGCGGAATCGCCTGAATGAGTTTCCGCCAGCTTTTTATTACATCAGGTTCTATTTGGTTTACTGATTAGCCACATAATCTTTTCCTTTGTGATGGGTTGTGATTAATGTTGAATAGTGATTTGAAAAATCTTATAATTCATTCAGGGAGATTAGTTTATAAAAATGAATTATTTCAAGATTTCGATAATTTATTCTGGTTATAAGTAATTACTCAGGGGGATGATAATAATTTGGGTCCCACCCCTAAAAGTTTCCAAGTTAAGGTGATTGTAAAAGAAACGACAGGTCCGGTTCTGCTGCATATATGTCGCTGCGGCATCACATCTGCCACCGACCAGAGCGCTTTTTGCGTCCTTCCTGGGTTACAATCCTATGGAGCAACTGGTTCCCGGCCCGGTTTTGCAGCAACTTGGCCCGGCTGTCCAGAGTCACCTGCTTGGAACGGATTTGTTTCCGGCCTTGATTAGCAATCCGTTTATGGACGCTTTGCGATTAGTTTTCTATTTTCAGCGGCCTTGTGCCTGATAGCCGTCATCTGCTCGTATTTCCGGGGTAAACGCTATGTTTACGACGAATTACCGCAGGTCCAGGCGGCCCATCGCACCTGATAAATTTACAAAGGAGATGAATTTATTATGGCAGTAATTACTATTTCCCACCAAATCGGGAGCGGTGGACGTGAGATTGGTCAACGGGTGGCCCAGACGTTGGGTTATCCCTACATTGACCAGGAGATTGTACAGGGCGTAGCGGCCCGGTTAGGCGTTTCCGAAGATGAAGCAATTAATCACGATGAGAAAACCGACAGCCTGATTAGCCAGATTATAGCCTCGCTCGGTTATAACTCGCTGGGCGGTCCGGCTGTTCTCAACGAGGAAGTGGCGGATCAAATAACTCGGCAGAGCTGGTTAAATAACAGCAAGTACCAGGAAGCCACCCAGAATGTAATCGAAACAATGAGCGCCAAGGGTAATGTGGTGATTGCAGGACATGGTGCGAATTTCTACCTGGAAGGGCGTAAGGGCGTACTGAGCGTTTTTATCTACGCCGCTGCCTCTAAACGAATTAAAACCCTGATGGCCCGCGACCAGCTTGACCAGGCCAAAGCGACCAGAGTGGTCCACGATAACGATAATGCTCGTTCGCACTTTATCAAAACGCTCTACAAGGCCGATTGGTGCGACCGCGCTCATTATCTGCTATTGGTAAACACTTCGCTGGCCTCGCAGGAGTTGGCGACTGATTTAATCGTGAGAGCGGCTCAAGCCGGTTAAGGTTTTGGTTAGCCGAAAGTTAGTTCCTTCATGCTGGGCCGTACCTTGCCAGTCAGGCAGGCTTGACCGGCGCGGCCCATTTGCCCCTTACCCGTTCCAACTGGTACGATAGCCGGGCTGAAATGTAACCGTTTAGCTTTTTCTTCTTCAAGGTCGAAGGTGAAAGAGCCTGAACTTTTAACCCGGCTGAAAGGAAGAAAATGCTTACTAGGATTTGGAATTACCAGACTGCTCTCGAAAATAGCCCTACCTTTGAAGCGTTTGAACAAAATTACGGTTTGCCGATGGTCAGCGGTCAGCCCGGTTGCCTGGGTGTGGAACTGATTCGCCGCCGTCCCGAAGGCGAGGCAGCCACGACAATGGCTGTGTATTACATGATTTCCCGATGGGAGAGTTACGAGCTTTTACAGGTGGCTCTTTCTTCCCAAAGCTGGCGGGAGGAAATCGAGCTTTTTCTGTCCCAGGGTTTTGGCGAAGGTAACGGGGTTACTTTCCTTTATGACCCGGTAGCGAGCAGCTTGTAGCCAATTGGTTTGGCTGTTTCAAATCAGGCTCCCGGTTTAACGTTCTGGTTGTG
>JAYSYV010000793.1:0-4601 GCA_043727245.1 Chloroflexota bacterium
AAGTTAGGCAAAAAATCTGATATAGCTGGTTTGTATAGACAACTTAATCATCTCACTTAGTAGTACAAATGTTCAACCGCGACTTTTTGAGAGGATACCAATTATCTATTGACAGGTATTAAGAACAGTGTTATATTGTCAGTGTTAAATAGAGCAATAGATAAGTAATAATTTTTAGCCAGGAACTACGGAGAAGCAGCGGTAAAATGAGCCAGATGGCCCCGGATAACAAAATCAGCTTTGAAGAGCTTTGCTCGGAAGCCCAGGTTCCGGAGCGGACCGTACGGTATTATGTCCATGAGGGGTTGCTACCTCCTTCGGAAGGTTCCGGGCGGGCGGCGGGTTACAGACGCGACCACTTGTTGCGGCTGGTGGCTATCCGTTACCTTAACAAAGTACGGTCCAAGTCCCTGGCTGAAATTAAAGAAGAGTTCAGCACAATTTCACGCCAGCAGCTCGAAACTTATTACCGTGAAGCTAAAACTTACACTGACCCTAACAAACGCCAGGTTGAGGAAATCAAACCTGACCGGTCAGCCGGGTCGAGCGTCCTGGAATATCTAAAAAGCGTCCGGGCAAGTCAGGGTAAACCGGTTGAGGCTAAATATTCGGCCTCAACCCGGCAAACGAGGCCGGGAGAAACTATCCGATCGAACCAGGATAGCATTCCAGGAGAAGATTTTCACCGGTTAGGGGAGGAACTGGAAGTTAATTCTCGAATCAATGTGCCGGGCGAAAGCTGGCAGCATGTCACTCTCGCGCCGGGAGTGGAACTTCACTTTAAATCCCTCGCACCGCATGATGAGCGGTTCCAAAAAATTACCCGCCTGCTGGCGCAGGCCAAAGACATCTTCGAAACCGGATAATTTAAGTTAAACGGTAACAACCGCAATAATTAACCCGGCAGCACAGGGTGTGTATTTTCGCTACCCTGAAAACCGGATGCTCTTGAAAGGAGCACATTACCCAGCTATGAGTGTAAAAATTACCACACTATCCGCTACCTCGCTGATTCGTACTGGCGGTTCCACCCGCTTTATTGTCTTTAAGATCAAGGGTGAGGCAGACGGAGCGAATACTCCCAGGGTGCCTCTCAACTTGAGCCTGGTATTCGACCGGAGCGGTTCAATGGCCGGCCAGAACAAACTGGAACTGGTCAAAAAGGCGGCCGCTTTTGTTATAGACCAGTTAATCGAACAGGACAGAGTCAGCCTGGTAGCCTTTGATGACGAAATCATGGTGGCTGGCCCTTCCTGCCCGGCCACTCCTGCTAACCGGAAGCTACTTAAGGCCGCGCTACAAAAGTTAAAGCCAGGAGGCGGCACCAACCTGGGTGAAGGCTGGTTCAAGGGCATTGAAGAAGTAGCCAGGTTTCAATCTGAAAGAGTTTCCATTAACCAGGTCTGGCTGTTTACCGACGGCCAAGCTAACCAGGGCATTACCGACCCGGAAGAGTTAGCCACTCACGCCGGGCAATTCCGCAAGCGGGGAATCATTACCACCACCTTTGGTTTTGGGGATGATACCAATGAGGATTTGCTGGAAGCAATCGGGGAAAAAGGTGGGGGCCGATTCCAGCACATCCAGGAAGTCGGCAATATCACCCAGGCTTTCGCCGGGGAACTGCAGGAACGGTTGAGGACAGTCGGGCGGGAACTGGCTTTGCAAATAAACCTGCCCGTTGGTATCGGGCTTGAGAACCTGAACGACTTTGAGATGAGCAAAGGGTCAGGCCGTGCCATTATCCGGCTGGGTGACATTTTCGCCGGGGAGGAGAAGCTGGTAGTCATCAAGCTCCGGGTACTAGCCGGTACAATGGGTCAGATTCTTCGGCCGGAAGCTATCCTGATGTTCGCCGACCCTCTGACAGCTACCGGTCGGGAAGTCCGGCCTGAGCAGGAAATAACCCTGACTTATGCTTCCGACGATAAAGTGTACGGCGAGCGGTTGGAGCCGGAAAGCGCCGGGATAGTTGGGCGGATGCTGGTAGAGCGGGCGCGCAAAGAAATCCTGGAAGCCAACCGGCGGCATGAGTTTGGGAAAGTACTGGAAATCCTTAAAAAGCTGCGGGGCCGCCTGAACCGGTTCCACCTGCTGCATGCACTCGGGGTTGCCGTACTATTAAGTGAGCTTGAGCAACAGGGCCAGCAGGCTGAGCTGGACGTACTGGAGGTATCTGTCCGTAAATCAATGCACTATCAGGGTTACGCAGCCCTGAAAAACCGCCTGGATTATAACAAAGTGCCGACCCAAGAAGATAAAACTGAGTTCTAGTAACCGGTAAAACGCCAGCCCTTAAAGATAATTTGAGGGCTGGCATCTCAGATATTTTGTCGGATAGCAGAGTCTCGAGCGAAATGAAATAAGAGCGCCAAATTATGCCAGAAATCGGGGATAGCTTCCCAGTAATAAAATAGCGGAACAATTAGAGCCCTAACGAGGAACCAGGAATAAGGCCTCGAAAGACAAAATGCAAGGCTCAAAATCAGAACATAAACAGAACACCATTATCCTTTTTATGCGGAAGGAGATTTCAACACCGCTATGCGGATTAAACTAACGCCTAATATGGCCGATGCCCTACAGACCTGTCCCTTTTCTTTCCAGGAAAAATATCTGACTAAAGCGGTGCGGGAACCGGCCTTCAGGTATAACCCGGCCTCCCGGATGGGCCAGAATGTTCACGCAGCTTTAGATATTTTCTACCGGCGCGGTGGGTGTCTTAACCTTTCAGAAATGGATTTATTGGATCTGCTCAACCAGAAGTGGGATAGTGACGGCTTTTCTTCAATCGAGGAAGAGTTGACCTACAAGCAGGAGGCCAGCCGTTTGCTGCGCAACTACTATGCCAACTCAATTCACGAACCGAGTTGCCAGCTGCGCACTACTGAAACCTTTCATACTACCTCTACAGCGGTAACCCTGGGCCAGCACAAAGTTAATCTTAGCGGCCGGTTTGACCGGTTGGACCTGTTCGGGGACGGTACTCTGGAAGTAATTGATTATAAGACCGGCAGTGCCCGGGCCGGTTTCCCAGGCCAGGAGGAGTTCGCAGGCAGGTTATCCAATCTGATTTACTTCCGGCTGGCGAAAGACCTCTTTCCAGAGGCGCGAGAGATAACGGTCAGCCATTATTATCTGCGCAGCCAGCGAAAGATATCGGTACGCTACACCTCCGAAGTAATCGAGGCTGCCCGGACCGAACTTGAAATCCTGCTGGACGAGTTAGAAGTAGGGGTTGCTACAACCCTGGTAAACCATAATTGTGCCTGGTGCCTGGTTCGTAAGGCTGGCCGGTGCCATCAGTTTGCTCACAGAGAGGCTGAAACTGAGGAAATCTTATTCTGAAACAATTGCACCTAAATTGGTTGAATTTCAAAATGTAATATGGCGGACATTGAATAATATCAAAAATATGATAAAATACATTCATAATATACAATTTAACCATTATTAAATTCAACATTTGAACAGAGTGGGTCGCCGGGTGTTTGAAGCCACGTTTATTGCTCAAATTTTGCAATAAACCCTTTAAATGTCTTAAAGGTAGGTAGATAAGCTGCGCCATGTTAGACATGTTGGATCACGGTGTTAAAGGAGTCTTTAGTTGACCAGGTTTACCTCGAGATTTAGAACAGCCCGCCCTATTAAAGAGAGTGTGAAATATAGTGGAATTGGTTTGAAGAAAATGAACATATCAGGGCCAACCCTGCTGATTATTTGTTTACTAACCAGTCTACTTTTGGCTGCCTGTGGTGAACGACCGTTACCTTCCAGCGTGAATACAAATAACACGCCTGATATTGTGAACGTAACAGGAAACCCTGCCCCTACTTTCAACCAGGCATCTCTTACACAGGCCATCCCTTACACAGGCCATCCCTACGGCGACGGCCTTCCCAACGCCCACGATTATTCCGCCGACTTCCACGGCTGTACCCACACCTACCATTGCTCCCACGCCCACTATTCCACCTTCGCCCACTATTCCACCTTCTCCCACACCGGTTCCATTGCCAACCAGTTTATTGCTTGGGCCAGAGGGAAATGAATGGGGCCAGATTACGCTATACCTGCCCAAAGGGTCCGACCGGTTGGAAGGACTTCCGCTAGAAAGTGGCTTGCAGACAGACCTAAGTAGCTGGTTTCAGTACGCTCCTATGCTGGTGAATAGTACAAATGCCGGGAAGAACGGTAACCAGTTTTTGATGAAAATTGATTCACAGCTTTTTAAGAGCGCGTTAAATGGGTTGCCTGTTGCGAACAATATTGGTACTCAGATACGTGCCAAGTCTACCGGTTCAGCTTTCATACAACTCACCTCTTCTTCACTGGTAAAAATAATCCTCCGGCCAGATACCATCATTGGTTTGATGGACTGGCTAAGTAACCAGTTATTCGAGCCGGAAATCAATAAACAACTTGATATAATCAGTAATAAGGTAGACGAAATAAAAGGTTTTCTGGAAGCAAAAGAACAGGCCGCTATTCAGGGCAACCTCAAATATCTTGATGATCTGGCCGGAAACCTGTCCAAATCCAGCCCGGACGATGAAGAACTCAAAATATACCTGGGCCAGCTTGAGACTATCGAACGCGAA
>JAYSYV010000794.1:0-4591 GCA_043727245.1 Chloroflexota bacterium
CTACTTCCGGCTTAACCCTTTTAATCGTTTTATTTTTAGAAACGTCCTTCTTACAGGGCTAAACTAACCTTGTACCCGGTTTCCAGGTCCAAAAAGCAATCTCGCAACTGCTACTACCTTCACTTGAAGCCCGTTGTGGATACCTGAAGGAGTTCCATCACTCTTCAAGCCAATCCAGGGCTATAACGGGCAACTTTCTCCAAATGCAGTATAATACTCGCAGGAATTCTAATTCTTTAAACTTGTAAGGACCAATGGACACTACTTTAACACTGCCGGATAAGGCCAAACCCATTTCATTGAAAAACAGGCGAAAACGCATAGTCGGGCTTTTTCGCTACCTGATTATTGATATTGTCACAGAACGGGTGCAAGGCCGGGTTTTGGGCAAGAAGTATATCGAGCGACGTTCTGAGGCTCGTAACCGCCGCCGGGCCAGGCGGTTTGTCGCCACCTCTTTAGAATTGGGTGGAGTGTTGATAAAATTGGGCCAGTATCTCAGCTCCCGCTTTGATATACTGCCGGAAGTCTGGCTGGAAGAATTAAGCCGTCTGCAAGATTCGGTCTTGCCGGTTGATTTTAGCCTGCTGCAACCTATTATCGAGCAGGATTTGGGCGGAACCGTGGCCGAACTCTTTTTGGAGTTTAACCCGCAACCGTTGGCCTCGGCTTCGCTGGGGCAGGTTCACGAAGCCCGCTTGTTGGATGGCTCTCGGGTGGCGGTTAAAGTCCGACGACCGGGCATAGAAGTAATTATTGAGGCCGACCTTGAAGCTCTCCACCGGGTCATAAATTTCCTACAGCGCCGGACCGAACTGGGAAAACTGGCCGACCTACAAGGAATTGCCCGCGAGTTTGAAGTGACCCTCCGGCGCGAATTGGACTATGTTAAAGAGGCCGAAAGCGGTCGCCGCTTTAAGAACAACCTCAAAAAGCTTAAATATGTCTATGTCCCGGTCGTCTACGGGGAGCGTTCCAGTGGGCGAGTGCTTACTACCGAGTTTATAGACGGTTATAAAATCACCAACTACCCGGCCATAGACGCAGCCGGGTTGGACCGGCATAAAGTAGCACGAGTACTGGCAAACTGTTATTTGAACCAGGCTTTGATTGACGGTTTTTTCCACGCCGACCCCCATCCCGGCAATATTTTTGTGCGGTCCGGCCCTTATGGTGTCCAGGTCGTCTTTATTGACTTCGGTATGGTCGGTGAGATTACCGACGAGATGCGTTTCCAGGTGCGCCGTTTGATTTTTGCAGTACTTAACCGGGATGTCGAAGCAATTATTCTCTCTTTCAAGGCGCTTGGTTTTATACGGCGCGAGGAAGACGTAGATAAGGTCCGGCTGGGGATTAACTACTTTCTGGATAAATTCATGGGTCTAAGCCTGGGCCAGCTAAAAGCCCTCGACCGGGGCAAGCTGTTCGAGGAAATCAGTTACATTATTTACAATACCCCGATTTATGTTCCCAGCGATTTTTCTTTTATGAGTCGGGCCTTTGAAACCCTGCTGGGTCTTTGTACCAGTCTAAGCCCTGAACTTAACTTTACCGCTGAGGCCAAGCCCTTTATGCAGCGCCTGGTAGCGGAAGAATTAGGCGCGGCCAACCTTCCCAAAAGCCTGACCGGTCTGCTCCATTTGTTGAGTGAATTGCCCGGCGCGGAAACGGTCCAGGCTTTCCTTAAATCTCCAACCGGCGAACAACTGCGCCAGAATGCTATGCAACTGGTTTCGCTGCCAGTCAAGCTGAATCATAGTCTGGATAAAATGGAGTCAGGCCGGTTGCAAGTGCAGGTCCAATCCAGCGAAATGAAGCTGGCCGCTGAGAAGGTTCAGAAGTCCAACGAACGGTTGTTGACCGCCATACTGGTGGGGAGCTTTCTTATTTCCGGAGTATTGATGGCGACCGCTGCCGGGCCGCTCTGGGCTACTATAATATGCTTGCTGGCGGCGGCATTAATCAGTTTACGCCTGTTCAGGTTGTAATTTTTAAATAAAAAAGAGGCCGGATGTCCTGGAACACCGGCCTCTTTTTTGCGGGTTTGAATTATGTTCTCAAGCGTCCTGGCGCTCGTGGCCGTGCCATAAGGGCAAAAGCGGTAAAAAGAATTGTGGCAATCAGTAAGGAAATCTCTATCAACCGAAAGTCCGGGTTTGGACCCAGGCTTGCGACCTGGCTAGATTGGATGTTTGGCTGAGGAATAGCCGTAGGGTTGGGCGCAACAGTCGGGTTCGGGACGGTCAGGCCGCTCTGACTTCCGCCACCGGCTTTACCAGTCGCAGCAGCAAGTGTGCCAATTGGTTCGAGAGTTATGGTCGGGTCGGCTGTTACCACCGCTACCGAGGCCGGAGCTACGGGCGGAGTAAACGCGCCGGACAGGTCCAGGGTAAAGGCGAAAATCAAGAAAGCTGCCGCTATTGAGGCTGCAAACTGCGAGAAACGGTAGACCGGAGAAGGTTTCAAACGACGGGCCTGTACCGGGTTGATAGTGAAAGAACGCGGTACGGACATTTCAGGTAGCCGCTTTAACAGGGTAACACTCTCCCGCATCCCATCTAAATCTGCTGTACAGGTGCTACAGGTTTCCAGATGGTGTTTTAAATTGTTTAGTTCGGAACCTTCCAGAGTGCCGTCCTGGTAATCCAGTATAAGCGGCAACCATTGGTCCCGGTGGGCTTCGTTCTCATCCCACTCTTTAAGTAATCTTGGCTTGTTCACAATTTGCCAAACCCTGCTCCAACGACAGAGCAGAATCCCCCATAAGAATACAAAAAAAAGATAATTGCTGTTACCCTGCCACCTAAAAAATGAAAGGCAGGGTGAATATTTCACAAAATCTGTGTCGGCTAACCGGCCACCTGAAAATAAAAGAAAGGCTCCTGACTACCTCTAAAGACTTCTATACTATTGACGTAAGTCACCGGGTAAAAGTTCCTTACTTTTATGCAAATATTCTCGAATTTTTAATCTTCCCCGGCTAATTCGAGATTTGACGGTTCCCAGGGAAGCCCCGGTGATATAGACAATTTCATCATAACTCATACCCTGCACATCCGACAGGATTACCACGATACGCTGTTCATCGGGCAAGCTCTGTAAAGCCTGGGCCAACTCGCGGGCCAACTCACGCCGAGTGGCAAAATCCAGTGGGTCACTCTGGTGGTCTACCAACAGGCCCAGGTCGGTCCCACCGACTTTTTCGGCCTCCTCAATCATCGCATCCAGCGAGGTAGTGGGCCGCCGGTTGCGCGAACGCAGCCGGTCATAACAAATATTGCTGGCTATGCGTAACAACCACGACTTGAAAGAACCGCCCCGGTATTGCGAAAGCGCCCGGTATGCCTGAAAAAAGGCATCCTGAGTCGCATCCGCTGCCGCTTCGGCATCGTTAAGCATCCGGTAGGCTAAGTTGTAAACTCGTTGTTCATGGTTAGAAACGAGTTGGTTGAAGGCAGCCAGTTCGCCGCGTTGCGCGGCCGCCACCACAAAATCTTCCGGTTCTTCTTGCATTTAGGCTTTTGAAAGGTGGCTTCTTTCTATAATATCAATAATAATATCTGACCCAAACTCAAACTTTGCGGGCCAACGTCATTATTGATAAACCAAACGGCAGCTTTAGATTAGTCCGGGCCAGTAAGCTTGCTTCCAGGCCCATTACTTCTTCGAGCGCCCGGTTGACCAGAGGGTGCGGCGGCAGCAGGTCGGAATGGACCGGCATAGTATCGGCGCTATCTCTGATTAATTCGGGCCGAGCGGACACTTTGCGAGCTTTTACCAGGCGCACCAGGGCCGCCGGTGGGAAAAGCACCGTATTTAGATAAGTCTGGCGTACTATCTCCAGACCGGCCTGTTCCATCCGGTCTGTCACCATTTTAGCATTATATCGCCGTTGGCATCGGATAGCCAGATCGTGTTCACTGTACAAAAATTGGTAGGCGGGCAGGTTCAGAATAAAAAGCCCACCCGGCTTTAATACCCGGCTAATTTCTACAAAAGCCGGTTGGTCGTCCGGCAGATTATTTATGACATCGAAAGAAATAGCCAGATCGAAACTGCCGGTGGCAAACGGTATGGCCGTAATAGAACCCTGGGCCAGGTGGCCGGTCAGGCCGCGCCGCTGGCTGAATTCCAGGGCTTCTCCGGCAAGGTCGAAGCCAACTGCCCGGAAGTGGGGAATCTCGCCGCCAAAGCCAGTCAGTAGCTGTTGTAAATTGGCTCCGGTTCCGCATCCGGCATCCAACGCCAGTGGGTAGGGGTTTCGGGTGCAGTCGAAATGGTGTTTCAGTAAGGCCAGCAGGTTCCGGCGCATACCCCGATACCACCAGTGACGGTCCTCTACTTCATACATGACCCGGTACTCGTCCCGCATCATTTCGGTATGCCGGTTTATCCCGGTTTGGCCGGAATTGGTTTGTTGGACCTTGCCTGTCTCAAGCGGCAACTCTTTCTCCTTGCGTTAAAAGCTTATCAGGAGAAATATAAATTATATCTAAAGGGGAGTCAATTATCCTGGCAAATGGGCCGGAGAATCGGGCTTTTGGGAGAGCTAACCAGCTTATCTGGTCTAAATTCGGTTAGCTTCAGGGAT
>JAYSYV010000795.1:0-4589 GCA_043727245.1 Chloroflexota bacterium
TGGCATGTGCTGGAACAAGACCGGGTTATGATGGAGAAAGTCAGCCTGAGAGCGCGTCTGAACGAAAAAATGGGCCAGACCGACATCGGGGTTATCCGACTGCGTAAGATGATTAATATGGAGTTCTTCAAGCAGCAGGAAGTCTACCGCCAGGTCAGTCAGAGTCCTAAAAATGGCGCGGGTGAAAACCTGACCGATGCCCAGAAAGAATCGCTTTCCGAAACCATCCTGGCGAACGATTAACGATGCCAGCGGTCAGGGTCAACGGGCGCAATATTTTTTACCGGGAAAGCGGTTCGGGACCAGTAACCTTAATTTGCCTGCACGGTATCAGTTCAAACTCGCGTTCCTGGCAGCGGCAGCTAGAGCTACTTTCCGAGCGTTACCGGGTAATGGCCTGGGACGCTCCCGGCTACGGCCAGAGTGACGATCCGCCGGAGTCCTTGCCGATGGCCTTCTACGCCGACCAACTGGCCGGATTTATGGAGGCGCTGGCCCTGCCCGAAGCGGTTATAGTCGGTCTTTCGATGGGCGGAGTGCTGGCCCAGGAGTTTTACCGCCGACACCCGGACCGCTTTTTGGCCCTGGTACTGGCCGATACTAATACCGGCGGTGGAGCCAGACCCCCGGCTGAACGCCAGGCCAGGCTTATAGGGCGCTTGAAAGCGTTAGACGAATTATCGCTGGAAGAACTGGCCCGCCAACGCGCCCCGGCCTTGCTTTCGCCCAACCCGGCCTTCGATTTAGTGGCAGAGGTAGAAGCAATGATGCGCGAGATTCACCCGGTAGGCTACCGTTACATGGTAATGGCCCTGGACGGAGTGGATACGCGAGAAGTTTTATCCGAGATTGAAGTGCCGACCCTGGTACTGTGGGGTGAACACGACCGGGTAACGCCGCGCCAGGAAGCCGAAGTTTTGCGGTCGGGTATATCCGGCGCGGCGTTTGAGGTGATAGCAGGGGCCGGGCATCTCAGCAACCTGGAACAGCCCGCCGCCTTTAACCGGGTCATAACTGCTTTTTTGGATAGAGTTTTAGAGGAGATAGAATGAGTCTGAAAATAACCCACCTGCGGCATATTGCCCTGAAAACGCCTGACCCGGCGGCCCTGGCGGCTTTCTACCAGGATAAATGGGGCTTGAAGATTGTAGCTGAAGAAGACGGGCGGTTTTACCTGCGCGGGGTTGGGCCGGAAAGGTTCGTTTTAGCCCTGGAACCGGCGGAAAGACGCGGCATCTCGCGGTTAGCCTTTGCCCTGGAAAACCGGGAAGCCGTAGACCAGGCCGCTCTCGAATTAGCCGAGCAGGGCGTACCAATCTACCGCCAACCATCCGGCCTCGATACGCCCGGCGGCGGCTACGGCTTCCAGCTAATTGACCCGGAAGGTCGCTGCCTGGAACTTTCTTCCGATGTCGCACCAGCCGACCCGACCGAAACCTGGACTGCCCCGGTACGACCCAACAAAATCAGCCATGTGGTCCTTAATACAGCCGATTTCGAGGGCATTATCAAGTTCTTTACAGATAGGCTGGGCTTCCGGGTATCGGATTGGAGCGAGCAGCAAATGGTCTTTTTGCGGGTCAATACCGACCATCACTCGATTTCTTTCAACCGAGCGCCCCACGCTTCGCTCAACCATGTGGCTTACGAAATGCCCGACATGAACGAGGTTATGCGCGGAATTGGCACGCTCAAACGCTACGGGGTCAACCCGATGTGGGGGCCAGGACGACACGGGCCGGGCAACAATGTCTTTTGCTACTTCCAGGATGCCGCCGGGTACGTTTGCGAATATACCGCCGAGGTCCAGAAGATTGACGAAGCCACCCACCAGCCGGAAGTCTGGCAGCGCGTTCCTGAAAAAATGGACCGCTGGGGCATCAGTGGGCCACCTTCGCCGGAAGCCCGCGCCGCGATGGGTGGAGAACCGGACCCCGGCTTAAAAGCGGTAAACCTGGCTAAATCGTTAAAAGCTGAACGGGAAGTGCGAAAATGGATTTAGGGTTAAAAGATAAGGTCGCGATTGTAACGGGCGGCAGCAGCGGAATAGGCTTCGCCACCGCCGGGTTACTGCTGGGCGAGGGTGCTAAGGTCGCCATCTGCGCCAGGGGTGAGGAAAAACTCCAGGTGGCTTTGCTACAACTTCAGGCCGAAAATGCCGAAACGGAGGTAATGGCCCTGCCCTGTAACGTGCTGGACGAAAAGCAGGTCCAGGCACTGGTAGAGTCTGTGACCAAACGCTGGGGCGGAGTGGACATCCTGGTCAATAATGCCGGACGAGGCCGCCAGACTACTTTTATGGAAACCACCGACGAAGCCTGGCGGGAAGAATTGAACTTGAAATTCTTCAGCCTGATTTATCCCATCCGGGCGGTTTATCCTTCTATGAAAGAGCGCGGCGGAGGCCGGATTATCAACATAAATGCCGTCTTGAGCCGCCAGCCCGAAGCCCACATGGTGGCGACCAGCGCCGCCCGCAGCGGAGTTTTGAACCTGACCAAATCGCTCTCGACCGAGTTCGCCTCCGATAACATTCTGGTGAATAGCATCAATGTTGGCACGATAAAGAGCGGACAGTGGAAAGCCCGCTACCAGAAGTATAGCCAGGACGGCGGCACTCTGTCGGAAGCGGAATGGATCAACCTGGAAGCGAGCAGACGCTCAATTCCCCTGGGCCGGGTTGGTGAACCGGAAGAAGTAGCCCAGGCGATTGTCTTTCTGGCTTCAGCCGGGGCCAGTTATATCACCGGGGCCGGCCTGGACGTGGCAGGCGGAACCGGACGCTATATATAAGAAGTAGCCAGTTTGAACCTACAACGCGGAAGGATTTTAGAGAAATGACCTCACACGCAACCGAACAAATTACCGGCGGAGAAATGATCGTCCAGGCTCTCAAGGCAGCCGGAGTTGAAACCGTCTTTGGCATCATCAGCATTCACAACCTGCCGATTTATGACGCGATTGGCCGGGATGGCGCTATCCGAGCGATTACCAACCGGAGCGAACCGGGCGCGGTAAACATGGCCGATGGTTACGCCCGGTCCACCGCTAAACTGGGCGTGGCAATTACCAGCACCGGAACCGGAGCCGGAAACGCCGCCGGGGCTATCGTGGAGGCTCAGACCGCCGGAACACCCCTTTTACACATTACAGGGCAGATTGACTCGGCTTTCCTGGACCTGGGGCGCAGCTTTATCCACGAAGCCAAAGACCAGCTTGGTATGTTACGGGCCATTTCTAAAGAAGCTTTCCGGGTGCGGACTGCCGCCGCGCTGCCTTCGGTCATCCAGGCCGCTATTCGCACCGCCATGACTGCGCCAATGGGGGTTGTCAGTGTGGAAATCCCGATTGATTTTCAGAAAGCCCTGATTACTCCGCCCCGCTTTCAGGTCTTGCCGACGCTGCCCCAACCGCCCGAAGCAGCCCAACTATCCTGGGCGGCCCAACTTCTACGCTCGGCCAAACGGCCTTTAATCTGGGCCGGAAGTGGAGTAATTGCGGCTGGTGCGGAAAAAGAATTGACCCAACTGGCCGAAATGCTGGGCGCGGGTGTCCTGACCAGCCAGGCCGGGCGCGGGGCTATCCCGGAGGACCATCCGCAGTGTATAGGCTTCTTTGGCAATAACCCGGCCCTCAAAAACTTTTTACAGTCGTGCGATTTGCTCCTGGCGGTTGGAACCAAACTGCGCGGCCAGGAAACTAACCAGTGGCGGCTGCCTCTACCGGCTACCCAGGTCCAACTTGATATAGACCCGCTGGCAATCGGGCGGGGTTATCCGGCCTCGGCTGGAGTTGTGGCCGATGCGAAAGTGGGCTTACAAGCTTTGTTGGAGATGGTCAAGGGCAAAACCGACCCCAACCCGGCCTTTCTAGCCGAAGTCCAGGAGGCCAAACAGGCGGTCAGGTTGGCCCTGCGCCAGACCCTCGGCCCTTACGAGCAGATTGTGGATGACCTGCGAGCTACCCTCGACCATGACGGCATCCTGGTCCGGGACATCACAATTTCGAGCAGCACCTGGGGCAATAAGCTTTTCGAAATTTATGAGCCGCGCCAGTCGATTCACGCTTCCGGGGGCGGCATCGGCCAGGGCTGGCAAATGGCCCTGGGAGTCAAGCTGGGCCAACCTGATAAGCAAGTGGTGGTGCTTTGCGGCGATGGCGGATTTTTGGTGAACTGCGGTGAAATGGCGACCGCCGCCCAGGAGAAAATCCCGGTAGTGGCCCTACTCTTTAACGATGGCGGCTACGGAGTTATTCGTAATATCCAAAACAAACACTATGCCGGGCGCAATTTTGGGGTCGAGTTGCAAGCGCCGGACTTCCAAAAACTGGCTGAAGCTTTTAGCCTCAACGGCTACCGGGTCCGCGCTCTGGAAGAATTCCGGCCCGCCCTGGAAGCAGCCTTTGCCAGCGGCCAGCCCTGCCTGATCGAAATAGATATGGCCGCGATTGGACCGTTTGCCGTACCGTTCGCCGGACCGGCCACTGAAGCCTAGCAGTTTGTCGGAGAGAGCCTTATTTTAGCCGGAATGGTACTACCTGTAGTTCTAAATTGACACGCTTTGTCTATAAGTGGTAGTCATTTTGAT
>JAYSYV010000796.1:0-1405 GCA_043727245.1 Chloroflexota bacterium
CGGACCTCGTAGGGGCCAGCCTGGAAAACGTTGTAGTTACCCTGACCGTTCGTTACTCGGCGCGGGGCAATCTGGTTACTATGAACAATCTTGTGGCAATGGGGAGTTTTGAGCCGCCCTTTAACCCGGCAGATAGCTATTATGATGACGACTGGGCCTTTACTAATACCGCTGTCTGGTCCGTGGAAATCGGACCGGGTAAGTACGGCCTGAACGCCCTTAAATGGGTCGGGGTGGCTTCCACTACGGCTTTTACCAACGAGAACCTGGACATCTGGGCTTCCGCATCCAATTCAACTGCTATAGCGTCGGTAAGCGGCGCTATCTGGCTAAAATCCAGCGGCGTAACCGGAACTACTACCGTTGAACTTCAGGGCTATATCAGCGCGGTCTGGACTACCCTTGCCACGGTTGCCAGTGTCGCCGGGAACCTGGCCGCCTGGACTTATTACAAAGTTGAGAATGTGTCGCTAGGAACCGCCCAAACTGTCCGGCTTAAATTCACTACCCCAACCGCCGGGACGGTGTACTTTGACGGCGCGGCCATCTGGAAAATGGCGACGGTCCCGGCCAACGGGGAGTATTTCACGAGCGGCTTAAAAGTTGGTTTCCCCTCGACCTATCTTTACGGAGCGGTGGGCGATACTACGGCCCCGTGTATTCTGCACGTGGGAGTGCCGACTAACCGGACCGTTGGGGCTAACGTGAGTTTTGATAGCCTGACGGTAGGAGCCAGGGAGTACAACTGGAAAACAAAAGGGCGCGATAGCATCCCGGCCCTGGCCCTGCGCTTTGCGAGTGGCTCCGCCAATACCGCGTTATTCTGGGGACTAAACGGCGCGTCCAACGCCTCAGCTGCTTCGTCCTTACTGTTCTGGAATTTACCTTTAACGAACTTATTAAACCCGGTCCTGAAAGTACCCCGCAAGTACCGGGTCTTTATGGCTTATACAAGTAACGTTGCAGCTACCTCTATATATCTTTATTTACAAACTTTCGATAATAGTTCAAGAGTCACATTCACAAAAACCATCCCGATTGCATCCGGCAACGCTTTATTTGAACTTGGCGATTTGGTCTGGCCGCCGCCCGGCAACGTGTTGCAAAACCAGCTCTATCCGAATATAGCCCAGACCGGGACGTTCAGTAGCGGTATTCAGCTTACCTTTAACTTTGCTTCTGTCGTTTCTTTTACCGTATCTCTGGGCGGGTTAATTTTCGTTCCTTAAGAGATGTTTGCTACCCTTTCCGGAGCCGCCGGTAGCACAGGGGGAAATACGATGTTTTCCAGCATGGCCGACCCTGAGAGTGGCTCAGTCACTACCGTCCTGGGCAACCCGGCTACTTATGACCCGGAAATCGGCCTGAACCTTTCAACTTCCCAGGTAGATAATTCGGATATTTT
>JAYSYV010000797.1:0-4587 GCA_043727245.1 Chloroflexota bacterium
CCGCCGCTTGTCTCGGATTTACCCATTCCGGGACATTAACCGCCCGTGGTCTGCGGGCAGGGTAATTACTGAGGTTGACTCAGGGCGGTTCTAGTAACCACTCCGGGTCAATTAAAAATTCAAAAGCCCGCCCCTATCCGCTATTCTCGGCAGATTTTGACTATACTAAGATAGTTTCGGGCAAGTAAAGAGAAGGGATTGAACTATCGGGTGGACTTTAAAGAAGATATTTAGCTCCTTAAAGGACGTTGACGGCCGCTTCCTGGGCATCTTCTTCCACCGGGGCCGGTTGAGTTTTAAGATCACGCACCGGCGAGAAAAAGACTGGCAAAAACGAGAGGAATGTACCCAGGGCCGCCACCAGCAAAGTCGCCCGCAACCCGATTACTTCGCCCAGAAAACCGCCCAGCAACGAACCAACCGGTATAGTCCCCCAGATCAGAAACCTCATGCTGGCGTTCATGCGGCCTAGCAGACGGTGCGGGGTAATCGCCTGACGCAGACTGACCTGATTGATATTATAAATTGGGTTACTCCAACTTGATACAAAATAGCCGCTGGTCAGAATTAGCATAACGACCGGGACCGGCCCGCTTGCCAGGGGAGCAGCCAACGCCCCAAACCCAAATACAGCCGAAGTTCCAATGATGGTCCAGCCCAGGCCAAAGCGACGGGTCATCCACCCGGCCATAAAAGCTCCAATCAAAGCCCCGATGCTGCCAATCCCAAATATCAGGCCCAGTAAAAATGCGTCCAGGTGCAACTCCCGGATGATGTAGAGGGTAAAGACCGCTGCACCAATATTGCCGAAAAAATTGCCGGTTCCAGTACAGGCCGCTATCGAGCGCAGATAGCGATTGCCAAAGACTACACCCAGACCCTCCCCGATTTCGCGCCAGATATTACGCTTGACCAGTGTAACCGCTTTGGCCGGTTCGGTATGCTTTATCAAGCCCAGGAAAAAGGCCGAAAGCGCGAAAGACATGGCATCCAGGACCAGAGCTACCGGACCCGAAGCCACCTGCACCAGGGTTCCGGCCAGTCCCGGCCCGGTAATCTGGGCCACCGAGCGGCTGATTTCCAGCTTGCCGTTACCCTCGACCAATTGTTCCCGGTCCACCAGCACCGGCAAATAAGACTGGTAGGCCACATCGAAAAAGACTGTCAGGATGCCGGTCAACAGGGCTACAATATATAGATATTCGATGCTCAACCAACCCAGGGCATAAGCGGTCGGAATGGAACCCAGAAAAACTGTCCGGCCAATATCGGCTATAATCATAACTGGCCTTAACCGCCAGCGGTCCACCCAGACCCCGGCAAAAAGACTGATAAAGAGGAAGGGAGCCATCTCTACCGCCCCTAAAATTCCCATCTGGATCGGGGAAGCGCCCAGCACCAGCACCGCCGTTAGGGGTAAGGCCAGGAGTGTAATCTGGGAGCCAAAAACCGAAACTGTCTCACCAGCCCATAATTTTAGAAAATTGGGATGTTGCCACAAGCCGCCCAGGCGTTTTCTCATCAGAAATATCGCTTTCGCTAAAATTATTGCTTAGTTAGGCGTATTATATCAGATTTTTAGTTTGAATTCATTTTCTTACTTTGGCTCACTTGGCATTTGTATAAAAAACCATAACTTTAGATCTACACCTTTGTAATTATCAGGGATTTTTACGCCTAAACCCTTTAAGCCCAACTTTGGGTTAATTGTTTCTACATTACCTTCAGGAGCAGTGAGAAGTTGATAATGACGAATTATTATGCTACTTAAACTCCCTAATAATTGAAAGTTTTGCTTTGACGCGGAAATATCAGGATTTATTGTGTAAACAATAGCAATAAGCTCATTTTCTATTATTTCAAGAAAAGTATCTTCTAGTAACCAATCGCTAAATAAAAGAAAGTAGAAAGCAATATTACGTTCAATTTCATTTCTGATTAATTTACCACCGCCATAAAGCTCAACAGCCTTTATTATAAATTCGACAAAACCTTCTTCTTGAATAATTCGTGGCATTTCCGGGTCTGTGAAAATTTTGAAGGTAAAAGGTGGTATTGTACCCACCCGCATATCCCCTAAGCGGTACATTTCATTATAGAATTGAGCATCACTCCATGTAATAACATATTTAGCATTCTTCAACGTAAGTTTATCTGGCGTTATTAGGGTCCATATATTTGATTTTGACCAATAAATAGCAAAAAAAAGATCCCTTTTGAATAAGTTAGCATAGTTTTTTAAACTATCCAAATAGAGCTTCTTAACTTCAAAGTCACCTTTGTGTTTATTTTTTACTTCCACAAAAATTTCGTCACCTTTATTAAGTTTGATTCTCAAATCAGGAGGTCTAATGTTAGTGTCCTTTTGATAATAAACATTTCCAGCATCTTCGACTTTAATAAAATCACATTTTCCTAATGAAACCGCAACTGCCTCAAAAAGTGCTTGTGTTTGATGCCCGTGCAGCATTATTGGATTTTTCCGGGCTTTATTAAATTCTTCTTTAACCAATTCCAAGAACTGGCTAACATCATCTGCATTATCTAAATTAACTTTTGAATTAGTACTCAACTTTGCGAATAAATTCAAAAGTTCACGACCTGCTTGAGTTCCATCAATGGAATCCTTAAATATTCGTCTCCTGTTTTTATAAAAAGAGTCTGCGATATTTAAGTATACCAAACTTTAGAACGGTAAAAATCAAACCTAAAATTATGCTAAAATGAGGCCCATGAAAGTCACTAAAGAAAACTATTTGAATGCTTTTGACGGCCGCCGTTGTTTAGTAACCGGCGGCCTCGGTTTTATCGGCTCGAACCTGGCCTGGCGGCTGGTGGAGTTGGGGGCCGATGTCATGCTGGTGGATTCGCTTATTCCGACCTACGGCGGGAACCTCTTTAACATCAAGGGTCTGGAACATAAGCTGAAAATTAATGTTGCCGACGTGCGCGACAAGAACAGCATGGACTATCTGGTCCGGGGTCAAGATTACATCTTTAACCTGGCCGGGCAAATCTCGCATCTGGACAGTATGGTTGACCCCTTTACCGACCTGGAAATCAATTGCCGCAGTCAGCTTTCCATCCTGGAAGCCTGCCGTAAAAATAACGCCGGGGTTAAAATCGTCTATGCCGGGACACGCCAGATTTACGGCAATCCCGACTATTTGCCAGTGGACGAAAAACATCTGGTCCGCCCAACCGATGTGAACGGCATCAACAAAGCCGCCGGGGAACGCTATCACATGGTCTACGCCACCGCCTACGGAATGCGGACCTCCTCGTTGCGGCTGACCAACTGTTACGGGCCGCGCCAATGGATGCGCGATAACCGCCTGACCAGCCAGGGCTGGCTGCTGCGCCTGGTGCTTGACGACGATACCGCCCAGATTTTCGGGGACGGCCAGCAATTGCGCGACCTGAATTATGTGGATGATGTGGTGGATGCTTTTCTGCGGGCGGCGGCTTTCGAGGAAGCCAACGGGCAGTTCTTTAACCTGGGAGGCCAACCTTACAGCCTGTTACAACAGGTTGAAATGATGATTAAACTGGCCGGGACAGGCCGTTATGCACTGGTTCCCTGGCCGGAAAATAAGCAAAAAATCTCGATTGGCAATTATTACGCCGATTACGGGAAAATCCAGAACATGCTGGGCTGGCAGCCGACCATCGCCACCGAAGATGGGTTGCGCCGTACTATCGAATATTACCGCCACTATAAACAATATTACTGGTAGCCGCCTTCACTTTTACAACGTATTTACAGGAAAAAAGGCTGAACAATTGGGGATAATTCCCAATGTTCAGCTTTTCAGGTTTGTTTATACTCGTGAAATAGACATTATAAAAGCTGCGAGGGGAAGAAACCCTACAAAATCAGCCAGCCTTTAGACCGCGCAACTTGCTGACCCAGTAACCCAAGCTGGTACTCGGACGAAGTATTGACGAACTCAGGATGCCACTCGAAGCGGTTCCGCTCGAAGTACTGCACTGTATAAGTCTTGCCATCAGACGGATTAACTTCCTGAAATTCCTCGGTGATAGGATAGCCGTACTGAGCCAGGCCGCCGTGAGTTTCCCAGAAAGTCTTAAACCCGTCTTTGAGAGTGTGGCCGGTTTCTTTGAAAAAGACTTCGGTAGCCTGACTGTTGAAAGGCGCGGTAGCCTGAAAAGGCGTATCCCCGGCCTCTTTCCGGCCATTAGTTACCGTGTTACCCAGCAAACCAAGCAGTACTTCACTCTCCTGACCCTGGTTTTCGGGATGGTGTTCAAAACGCGCCCGCTCGAAATATTGAACGGTATAGCCATTTTCTACAAATTCTTCCGAGATAGGAAAGCCGTAGATAGCCAGGCCACCTTTGCGCTGCCAGTAATCCTTAAAAAGATTGGAAAGATTGTGGCCGGTTTCGCTAAAGAACATATTATTTACATCGCTGCGAAGCTCGGCCCGTCCAAATGCCGCCCGGTTCACCGGAGCCTTGATAGTGTAAAGCTCGCCCGGCTGAGTATGTAAAGTAACCTGTCCCTCGCCTGCCACACTATAATTGGCTTGCCGACCACTTGCGGAGGTCATTATTAATTCCGTAC
>JAYSYV010000798.1:0-1405 GCA_043727245.1 Chloroflexota bacterium
TGTGACAAACGGCCTCCTGGTCAGGGAGATGATTATCGGGCAGGTCCAGGTGGGCGATGTTAAGTTCATCCCTGGCAGCCCGGCCCGGATTGCCGTCGCCGGTGATTCCACTAATACTTTCCCCTATTACAGTGACTTGCAGCGAGTTTACAATAGTCCTTCAACTCTTAAACTGGGCGACCACTTAACCAGGGGTCTTACTCCAGGCGGGTTTTCGACTTACTCGCAGTATGCCAACGACCCGGCCAGCCAGATAATCCAGATTCAACAAAAATACGGTATTCCGCGAGCTTTCTGGAATTTCCTGACCCGTGGTGGCACTGTCTACGAAAATGGGGCTTTTACCTTTCGCCAACCGTTGTTCAACTGGCTCTACGTCACGGGCTATCCAATTGCCGACCCTTACTGGGTCAAGGTTAAAGTCGGTGGGGTCGAGCGGGAAGTAATGTTCCAGGCTTTCGAGCGCCGCCTTTTAACCTATACCCCGGCCAACCCGGCCCAGTATCAGGTGGAAATGGGCAACGTAGGCCGCCACTATTACCAGTGGCGGTATACCGACTTGCTGGACGGAAAATCGGCTGTGATTAGCAATATTCAGCCGGGTGCAACCGTCCGCAGTCCTTTGCGGGTACAGGGGTTCGAGAATGGGACAGCCTTTGAAGCCTCTATCGGTATCAGGCTAAAGACCAACAGCGGGACCGTACTGGCCGAGAAATCTACTATGGTAAACCGGCCCGATATTGCCATTCCCGGCCCCTTCGAGGCGGACCTGACTTTCGCTGCCCCGGCCACCACCACACCTGGCAAGCTGGAAATCGTGACTTTTTCCGCCAATTACGGCGCAGAGACCATTCTTAACAGCATCAACGTGGTTATTGCCGGGGCTTCCTAACTGGAAACTCGAACTATTTAAGTGAATTAAATTGCTTTCCGTGGTGGAAAGCAATTTAATTTCACTGCAAAACAAAATCCAACTAAGTAAAACGTAAAGTTAAAGTCGGAAGATTAATACCTTCGACAGAAGTGTGCCAGACCTGGCCCGGCTTTACCTCTGGGGCCGGAGTAATAGTGCCGGTAGTAACAACCTCGCCAGCAGCCAGGGCCGAGGCACTTTGTTGTTCCAGGGTCCGGGCCAGCCAGTTCAGGGCCAAAGTGGGGCTGTCATCCAGCACATCGCTGCCTTTACCCTGGGCCACTTCCTGACCATCCTTGAACAGCTTTACCTTAAAAGAACGTAGTTCTTCCGCCAACCGGGCCGGGTCTGTTACCGGCTGAGGGTCGCCAATAATCAGGTTGAAGTGCAGCCCAAAATCGGCTACCGCGTCAGATGGGATAAACTTCCAGTCCGGGAAATTACAGTCCACCACCTCGTAACCCAGGGCCAGCCACTCAACTTTTTCCAGGA
>JAYSYV010000799.1:0-1404 GCA_043727245.1 Chloroflexota bacterium
TAAAACCTCTACCAACAGCAAAAAAAGAAAAAAGTCCGATAGTTCAGATCTTGTGACTGAGGCAAACCAATCAGGCAGCATCCAACCTTACCAGGAACAACTTCGCTCAAAAGCCCAGCAAAACACTGTAGAAAATAAGGTTAGCCCGGCCACCTATAACCAGCGCCTGGCAATCCTATCTAGTTTTTACGGTTATGCCCGCCGACAAGGTCTCCTTACTGGCGAAAACCCGATTGGTCGAGTTGAACGCCGCCCGGTCCACCTTTATAGTGATGCTGCGGCCCTGGCTTATAAAGAAGTGAAAAATAACCTGGCAGCTATTGACCGTTCGCAGCCGGTCGGCAAACGAGATTATGCCCTTCTAAGTGTGGCCCTCCAGACCGGCCGCCGCCTTTCCGAACTGGCTTCACTCCGGCGCTCCAACCTTAAGTTTGATGGAGCCACTATCACCATTCACTGGCACCGGACCAAAGGTGGCAAAACTATGAGTGACCGCCTGCCTCAACCTTTAAGCCGCGCCCTGGCCGAATGGCTCTCTTCCTATTATGGTAATCAACTTAGCAGTTTGCCCCAGGATGTGCCGGTGTGGGTTTCGCTCTCCCGGCAGAATAAGGGAGCAGCCTTGGGGATCCAGACTATTGCCGATATTTGTGAGAAGCGATTAGGTACAAGTAAATTTCACAGCTTGCGGCATACTTTTGCCAGGGCCATGGAAGATTCCGGAGCCAAAGTCAGTGTCATCCAATCTCGGTTAGGCCATACTAGTCTAGCAACCACCGGTCGCTATTTGGCTGCGCTACGTCAGGCTGAAAATGAGCATGCAGAGGCTCTTTCGTCCCTTTTTGGAATTGAATAAATCTTCTAATTCTGCCATACCATTTTATGGTAAAATAAATTGTAAAATTTGAGTTAAATTTCAAACATCTTTCAATGCAAGATAGCAAAAATAATAGTATCGAGCTAAATCGAACGCCTGAAAATAATAAGTCTGAACAAGAAGCCTATTTAACTAATGAAGAGGCTGTCTATTTTAGAAACTTGTTAAAAGGGGCAAGAGCAGAAGTGCTCAAAAATACTGAGGCTTTTGATGAACTACTTTTCGTATTTGAAAGAATGGGTAAATTTTTATATAACAGAACCTTAAACCAAAAGGCTAAGGATAAAAAATTTAATACTTCTCCCGGATTTGGACCATACAAAGATTATTTGTGTCCAATAGCAAAAACATCACCTTTGGCTGAACATATTCCAAGTAAATGGAGTATGCATCACGTTTCATTCACAAACCTATATGAAGGCATAAGAAAAGCGCGTAACTCAGCTTTACACGAAGGTGCCTTTGCTCGCCACCTTTCAGTTCGTTCTGTAGAATTAGCTCTTATTTTAGAGGATGCGTTAATGAAA
>JAYSYV010000800.1:0-1404 GCA_043727245.1 Chloroflexota bacterium
TGGCGGCCCGCCTGAACCCCGATGTGATTCTTATGGACGTGGCTTTACCGGGCCTGGATGGTATCAGCGCTACCCGTAAAATCAAGCAAAACTCCCCTACCATTGCCGTATTGGCCCTGAGCGCCCACGACGAAGACCAATATGTTTTTGCCCTGCTGGAAGCCGGAGCAGCTGGTTACCTGTTGAAAACTATCCGAGGAACCGAACTGGTCGAAGGTGTACGGGCAGTCTTCCGGGGCGAAGCTGCCCTACATCCCGCAGTAGCCAAAAAAGTATTGGGCCATTTTGCCCACACCCCTCAGAAAGTAGAATTCCCAGGTCGGGTCGAGGAAACCCTCAGTGAGCGCGAGCTGGAAGTCCTTCGTTTAGCCGGAAAGGGTCTTTCCAATAAAGAAATAGCCGACCGGCTGGTATTAAGCCCTCGGACAGTCCAGGCGCACTTTGCAAATATATTCAGCAAATTGCAGGTTGGCTCCCGGACTGAAGCGGTCTTGCAAGGTTTAAGACGACATTGGATTACAATAGAAGATATTGATGCTGGAGAGTAACAAAAGTGGTAAAAATTAGTAGTGAACCAGGGACTGTAACGCTTGAATCGAGCAGCCGCGAAGCCGCTCGGTTACGGGCAGTCCTGGAAGTGGGCCGTAAAGTCACCCGGATTCTGGACCTTGATCGCCTGCTAGCCGAATCGGTCCGTTTAATTCAGCAAACTTTTGATTTTGAATTGGTTAGTATCTTCTTGCGTGACCAGCACGACCCCGATTACTTTTTTAACAGCCACCAGAGCCGTCGGGCTGATAGCGCTATCCAGCAGTGCTGCGCTCGCAATCATATCAGTAAAGGCATGGTTGGCTGGGTTTTCCGGCATGAACAGCATCGGCTGGCTAATGATGTCAGCCGTGACCCTTATTACTATTTTTCCACCGAGGAAACCAGGGCCGAGTTAGACCTTCCCCTGAAGATAAACGACCAGGTAGTCGGAGTGCTGGATATTGAAAGTTCCGCCGTCAATTCTTTTGACCCGGAAGATGTGCCATTCCTGGAAATCCTGGCCGACCAGATTGCGATAGCGATTGAGAACGCCCGGCTCACGGCCCGCGCCCGTGAAGCGGCTATTGCCGAAGAACGTAACCGCCTGGCTCGCGACCTTCATGACGATACAATCCAGGCATTGATTGGTGTTTCTCGCCAGCTTGATCTTTTGCGCTGCGATTTAAGTGATGAGTTTATTGATAGCAATGTCGAAGGTTATGGGGAAGAAGTACCTCTGCCTCCCACTATTGACCGGCGTTTGAACCGTTTGCAGGATTCGCTGGACCGTACTATTCAAGGCTTGCGTCTGTTAAGCCGGGAACTTCAACCTCAGCTTTTGAAAGACCTGGGACTGTCTGCCGCTCTGGATGC
>JAYSYV010000801.1:0-4581 GCA_043727245.1 Chloroflexota bacterium
AATCTTTATTCGGTGGTTGCTATATAATCATAGTCGAGTCTATAATGATTCCCGGCTGGCATTTTACATCTTCTGAACTATCTTTGAACTGAACAATTCCCCTTCCGACAATAAAGCCGGGTTCAGCATTTTAGAACTTTCTATTGAATCTTAGTTTTGGGCTATGATTCGGTTACATATTAAAAAGATTTAACAGCTCCTTAATGTGTTTTGTTAGGTTAAATTGTTAGTATGAAGCAACGTATTATTAATTTGAGAGCTTTTAGCTTTACCCTTGGGGGTTTTGTTAGCACTCTTAAAGTTTTAGGGAAGCGAACCTTTTATGAGTAAAAAACTCCTGGTCATTGGCGCGGCGGTTATAGTGGTGGCGCTGGTGGCTGTATACCTTCTCATCGGAATAAATCCGGGTGAGAAACTCTCATTCAGTGACGTTCTCATTAAAGCCCGCAATGGTGAAATAAAATCTATTACCACTAACTCCAGCAATCACAATATTGCCATCGTTTTGAATAAAGATAATAAAACCTTCATCAGCACTATTCCGTCAGGCCGCCAGAAATTAGGCGATATGTTTGATAACGCCGGAGTGCCGGATACCAACTACCCGGACATTCGGGATGACTCCAATCCTGTGTCATCCGGCCCGGTCCGTAGCTTACTCCTGATGGTTGGCATTTTGGTCCTTGTAGGTGGCGTGCTATACTTCATTCGCCGCCGCAAATCCGCTGGACAGAACAATGATTTTGCCGGTGGCCCTTTCGCCATGGGCCGTAGTCAGGCCCGCTTAATAACACCTCAGAAAGTTGGCATAACTTTTGACGATGTAGCCGGGGCCGATGAAGCCAAGCAGGAGTTGCAAGAAGTTGTAGAATTTTTGAAGAGTCCTGGAAAGTTTACCGCCCTGGGCGCTCGCATTCCTAAAGGCGTACTGCTAATCGGTTCGCCCGGCACAGGCAAGACCTTGATTGCTAAAGCCGTGGCCGGTGAAGCTAATGTACCCTTCCTGAGTGTCAGCGGCAGCGAGTTTGTCGAGATGTACGTTGGGGTAGGGGCCAGCCGGGTCCGCAATCTATTTGCCAGGGCCAGGAAAATGGCTCCATGTATAATTTTTATTGATGAAGTGGATGCCCTGGGCCGCAAGCGCGATGCGAAAACCGGCGGAGGCTCTGCTGAACGCGAACAGACCCTCAACCAGATGCTGGTTGAAATGGACGGTTTTGACAGTAGCACCAATATTATTTTGATTGCGGCGACCAACCGCCCGGACGTGTTGGACCCGGCTTTGCTGCGGCCAGGCCGCTTCGACCGCCAGGTAACAATTGATAATCCTGATTACCGGGGCCGATCGGCTATCCTGAAAGTCCACGCTAAAGGTAAGCCCTTTACCCCTGATGTAGACCTCGACCGCATCGCCCGTCAAACTCCTGGCTTCAGCGGAGCTGACCTGATGAACTTGTGCAACGAGGCGGCGATTCTAACGGCCCGTCGCAACAAAACGGCCATTGGCCTCTCCGAACTGGAAGAAGCCATTGACCGGGTGTTGGCCGGGCCGGAGCGCAAGAGCCGGCTTGTCAGCGAACGCGAACGCCTGACAGTAGCCTATCACGAGGTTGGTCACGCCCTGGTCGCCAGGTTAGCCGGTACGGTTGACCCGGTTCAGAAAATCTCGATTATTTCGCGAGGCCGCATGGGTGGCTACACCAGGATTGGCGCGGGCGAGGACCGCACTTTCTGGAGCAAGACTCAGTTAGAGGATTTTATGGCTTTTGCGCTTGGTGGCGCGGCAGCCGAGGAATTGACCTTTGGTGAAATAACCACCGGCCCCAGCAATGATATTGAACGAGCCACTGAAATAGCCCGTGCAATGGTCTGTGACTATGGTATGAGCGAAAAGTTTGGCCCGCTGGCCCTGGGCAGCAAGCAAGGCGGCGAGTTCCTGGGTGGTGGACAGCGCACCAGAAATTACAGCCCCAATGTGGCTTTCCAGATTGACCAGGAAGTCCACGCGCTGGTCCAGAAAGCCCTCGGTCGGGCCAAACAAATCCTGACCCGCTATAATCTGCACCTGATTGCCATTACTGATACCATCCTGGAAAAAGAAGTTATCAGCGGTGACGAGATGGACGAAATCTTTGACCGGATAGAGCGAGAAGGCATGGGTGTCAACATGTTCGCCCTGCGGCCTTTCTCCGAAAATCAGTTGGGTTTGCGGCCTGTCACAGGCCGGTTGGGTGAAAACCCGGAAGGCGAAACCACGGACGAAATACCAGGGGCTACCCATACCCAGAATGGGGCTTTGCCTGTACCAACAGTTGCCAGCCTGCTGCTCGGTCAGGAAGAATCCGACAACCCCGACCGGAACCGTACCGCTGTCTAACCTCAGTTTCTAAATCTAGTTCCACGTAACTTTACCGGGCAGTCCTAGGGCTACCCGGTTTTATTATTGCTTTTAACAGGTCAAAAAGTACTATGTAATGTTGGCCTTATTTTCACTAAAATTAAGAATAGCTAAAAGAAGTTTTGATGCCAAAATTTCGGCAACTCGCCTTAACCCGAAAGGACTCCTTGTAGATGAAGTTCCATACTGACCAGGGCGCAGTCGAAGAAATGATGAAGTCCGACCTGCCCGACGACTGTTTTGCCTACGGCAGAATGTACCCACACCATTATTACGTTGATGGCGAAAAAGTCCTGGTGGTCCGGGCGGTGTACAGTTGTATAAAGGAAGCCCAGGGCAAAAAAGATGAAGTGGCACTCTCCCATTTCCAGTTGCATGACGACCAGATACGGACCTGGGCGCAAGATATGGAACGCCAGAAACAGGGCCAGGCCGCTCTGCCCGGCCAGGAACACCTCCGCAAGTTAAATCTTCCGCCCGATTGGGACAAGGATGATGCCAAACCGGCTGGGCCGCCTTCCTTCGTGCCGCCGATTCCCTTTACTATTCAGGATTTGGATATTACCCAATCTTTCGTAGAGGATATGGTCGTGCGGGCGCTTTATTTCATGGGTAATATAACTGGGGGGCAGATAGCTAACTTCTTGCGAGTGCCTTTTTACGGTCTTTTGTCGGTCGTAGTGGAGCAGTTGCGGACACAGGAATTAATTGATATCGTCGGGCAGGTCGGGCTGGGAGATGCCGGGTATCAGTTTACCCTGACTACCAAAGGCCAGAGTCGGGCCAATGACGCAATTGACAAGACCGGCTATTCCGGTCCCATGCCGGTTTCCTACAACGACTTGCTGGCTTCTATCCGGGCGCAAACGATTAAAAGCCTGATCGTCACCCGCCAATCTATCCGTAAAGCCTTTGCCGACCTGATTATTTCCGACCTTATGCTCAATAATATCGGCCCGGCTGTAAACTCGGCTTCCTCAATTTTCTTCTTCGGAGCTGCCGGAAACGGCAAGACTTCTATCGCCGAGCGCATTACCCGCCTGATGGGTGACAGCATCTTTGTGCCGTATGCGGTTGAGGCGGACGGCCAGATAATCAAACTTTTCGACCCGATTAACCACGAAGCCGTTGACGATGGCGACATGCAAAAAATTGATTACGATGCCCGGTGGGTCCGTATCAAACGGCCAGTAGTGGTTGTCGGCGGTGAATTGACCATGCAAAGCCTTGACCTTATCTACAATGAAAACGCCAAAACCTACGAAGCGCCCTTCCAGATGAAAGCCAATGGCGGTATCTTCCTGATTGACGACTTCGGGCGGCAATTGATGCGGCCTATGGAACTGCTCAACCGCTGGATTGTGCCGCTCGAAAAACGCTACGATTACCTGACGCTCGTCACCGGTAAAAAGCTGGAGGTGCCTTTCGACCAGCTAATCGTTTTCAGCACCAACCTGGACCCAGGCGACCTGGCCGACGAAGCCTTCCTGCGCCGGATTAAGTACAAAATCAATATTGTTGATCCAACTGAACCGCAGTTCCGCAATATTTTCCAGTTAGTCTGTAAGGGCAAAAAAGTCCCATATGATGATCGCTCGATTGACTATTTAATTAAACGCTGGTATAAACCGTTTAACCGGCCCTTCCGAAGTTGCCAGCCCCGCGACCTTTTAGACCAGATGGTGGCGATGGCTAAATATACGATGGAACCGTGTACGCTTACTCCAGACCTGATTGATAGTGCCTGTTCGACCTATTTTATCAACTTTAAAGACACTCAACCGGACGAAGCTAATCGCTCCCGACCTCAGTTTGGTTAATTGGCGCTATAGTCTTATAACTGCTTATTTTTACAAAGGATCTTAAGATGTCCAGCAATGCCCCCGGCTTTAAGCCTGTAGTTACCCCCAATAGCCGGTTAACCGGGCGCCTGGTCGCATACTTACCGCCTTTAATCCTGCCCGACCCGGCTAAGGCCAGCACTTCTTTTGAAGGAGCTGTCCTGGTCGTAGAAATAGAAGGGTTTTCAGCCCTTGCCGAATCGCTGGTCAAGCTTGGGCGGGAAGGCGCGGAAGCCCTGGGACGAAGCCTTAACAACTATTTCGGCCCATTGATAGAGGCGATTAACCGGGAAGGCGGCCAGGTAATAAATTTGGATGGCTCCGGTTTGCAGGCTTTCTTTC
>JAYSYV010000802.1:0-1401 GCA_043727245.1 Chloroflexota bacterium
CTTCAAACTACTGCCCTAAACTGTCCAGCCTAAATGGACCACCTCACAATCACCTCTTCACTTGTACCCAACCCTCTACTTATCCCCAAAGTATAGTTCTTATTCCAGAAGGCTGTAAGGGGCAGAACAGTTTTGTGGGCGGATGTGGTACTGGCCGGGAAAGCAGAGCCAGTAAGCACCAAGTTAATCTGAGTTTTTGCCCCAAATGTTTCTACAGCTCCGGCAGCGTTTAGGAGGTCGCCAGTATCCAGTTTCCCTAAAAGGTTTGTGGCTTTGTCAAAGGCCACTGAAAACGCTATTGCCTTTGTGCCCGCGCTTGCAAGCGCGGTTGTTATTGCACTCGACTTCGCTACCGTCTCAGCATGAAGCTTAGCAATAAAATCAGCAACAGTGCCTGCATAATCAGCAGCGGCTGTATAGTTTTTATCTATAAATTGCCTGAAATACAGCAAAGCTTCGGCCTGCATGTGGGCCTCAATGGTATTCAGGGAGTTTGTAGCATCGTTTATAAAAGCCAAGCGCTTAGCTTCGAAGCTTTGCTTTATGCCGGTTTTTATAAGGGTAAGGTCGGGCAGGGCAGCATTGAGGGCTTGACCGGCCTCGATTATGGTTTTTTTGAAACCGGCAAGGTTGGTTTCTACAGCTATAATGTGCTCTTTGGCGGCGTTGAGGGCTTCGTTCAGCGATGCAACTCTATTCAATACAGCAGCAACAGTGGAGTTTTTCCTGAAATCGGCTAATAAGCTGTCCATGACTTTGAAGTCCAACTCTGCCGACATCACCTTTTGCAGGTCGAACAATGGAGTATGAACCCCTGTAAGCTGTTCCAGCAAAATTGCGGTAAGCTCAATGCCTCCCAATAGGTTGGAGGCCTTATCGCGAAATATTTCAACAGTGTTCAAGGTGCGTTGAACCCGGGCTTCTGGATTACTCCACTGGGTGTTCACGTTAGCCGGCAGGGTAAGGCCCTGCTTTACACCCCCAAAGCGTTCAATATTGATATTAGGGTTGGTCAGAGCCCCTATGCGTTCTCCCGCTCCATTGAACAGGTTTTTTATTTTGGCATAGCCGTTGTTGAGGTTAGTGCATTCAAGCTTAAGTATATCATCTCCAGTTAATTCACCCCCGGCAAGGTCTTTTAATTTATTATTAATAAATGCATCGGTGTGTTTATAAAAAAGACGGGCGTCGTTAGCAGCGGTACGGCTTAAATTATTTGCCTTTTTATACCCATATTCCAGATAATCTTCGTGGTATTCAACAAGCGAGAGTATTTTTTGCGCACCAATCTGCTGAAGGTGGTCTGTAGTACTCCCCAAAAGTTGGACAGATTAGGCGGGCTACCTTCGCTCGCTTATGTCCCCCAAACGCACCCGCCGTCGCTACACGGCTGACTTCAAA
>JAYSYV010000803.1:0-1397 GCA_043727245.1 Chloroflexota bacterium
GGCCGGGTGGAGGCTTCTTTTACCCTGGAACCCAACTATGTGACAGTCCAAATCAAGGACAGTGGCCCCGGCATTCCTAAAGAAGAACAAAACCTGATATTTAACCGCTATTATCGCCGGGCCATTCATGACCAGAGTCGACTTATAACCGGTTCCGGCCTGGGTTTGCCGATTGCTCGTTCCCTGGTCGAACTGCACAAAGGCCAACTCTGGGTCGAAAGTGAACCAGGCCAGGGCAGTACCTTTAAATTGAAACTCCCCTTAGCTGAAGATAATCTGGTGAATTAAATTGGATGCTAATCTTGGATTTCTAGAATATCTCAGCGACGGGGTGCTGGTACTGAGCGAAGACTACACTATCCGGGCGGTAAACCCGGCCCTGGAAAGTGTGTTGGGCCAGGATGCTACCGACATAGTGGGCCAGACCTGCTGGGGTTTATTTGATTGCCAGCATCCTTTGCAGGAAGCCGGTTCGTGTCAGGCTTTGTGTCTCCTGCTAACCCCGGAAGGAAGCAGCAACCAGACCCAGTTGCATGTCAGCCTGGTATGTAAAAACGGTCGAACCCTGGAAATACTGGCGCGAATCTTCCCGCTGGATGTGCCTGCTTTTGGCCTCGAAGCGACCGGGAAGTTTAGCCTGCTTATTTTAAAAGACCTGAGCGCTGAAAAGCACCGGGAAAAACTTCAAGCGGAATTTGTGGCAACCGCTTCTCATCAGTTGCGAACGCCCCTGACCTCAATCAAAACAGCCGTGGGCCTTTTGCTGGACCATACTGAGCCTGATTTCAATCCGCTGTTGCGGCGATTGATGCAAAATATCCAGGTAAGTGGCTTGCGATTGGAACGGGTTGTCAACGACCTGATTGAGCTCTCTAATCTGCAAAGTGGCCGGGTCAGTCTGAACCCGCGCCCGGTTGCCGTTCCCCGGTTGGTCGAACGAGCAACTGAACTGAGCCGCGATTGGTTATCGGTTCGCCAGCAGCATTTGCAACTGGATTTACCGCCCGGTGTCTTTGGAATGTACGTAGAGGCCGATTATAACCGGATTTGGCAGGTTCTGGGTCATTTGTTGGGCAACGCCAGCAAGTTTAGCCCGCCCGGCAGCCTGATAAAGCTTAAAGTGCGGCAGGGTGCGGGCCGAACGATTATCTTTACGGTCCGGGACGAAGGGGCAGGCATTCCGCCGGAGGAACAACCCTTTATCTTTGAAAAATTTTATCAGGTGCAATCGGTTGAAAACAGCACAGAATTAGGCGGCGGGCTGGGGCTACCCCTGGCAAAAGCGCTGGTTGAGTTGAACGGAGGTAAACTCTGGTTTGAAAGTCAGCCAGGCCAGGGCAGCACTTTTAACTTTAGTTTACCGCAAGCTGCTCCATCTGGATTAAAGAATCAAAGTC
>JAYSYV010000804.1:0-1397 GCA_043727245.1 Chloroflexota bacterium
CCTTTTAAAGTCTGTATTTCGATTCCTTCCGGCAGCTTCCAGAGTTTAATCGTGTTGTCGGTGGAGCCGGATGCCAGGGTTTGACCGTCCGGGCTAAAAGCGACCGCCCGGACTTCGCCGGTGTGGCCTTTCAGGGTCTTTATTGGTTTAAGGGTGGCAAAATCCCACAATATGACGGTCTTATCGGCGGAAGCGGAAGCCAATATTTTACCGTCCGGGCTTAAAACGGTTTGCCACAAGCCGCCGCTATGCCCGCTCAAAGTAGCAAGTTCCTGCCCGAAAGTGTAGGTCGGTTTGGGCGTAGCGGTCGGAGCCTGAGTGGGCGGCAGTGGCGTGGCGGTCGGTACAATAGGCGAGGTAGGAACCAGAGCTACAGTTGGGCTGGCAGTCGGTAGCACAGCGGTGATAGTCGTAGCGGTTGTTTGAAGCACTGTCGGGTTGGCAACGGTATTAGAAGGCGGAGGCGGATTAGTAGCCGGGACTGCCGTAGCCGGTACAGGCGTGACGGTAGCCGTTTCTCCACAACCAGACAAAAGCAAATTCAAGATAGCAATAACCAAAAATACCAGGCGCTTCAAAGTTTCTCCTCGTTTTCTCTTTTCCCTCGAAAAATAACTTTTTTATCATAAAGGCAAGCAGGATCGCTGGCAAGCCGCGCACTTGGAAATTCTTAGACGGCCAGGTTGCATGCCTATTTAAGTCCTGCTATAATTACTTTGCAAAATTTTACAGGAGATATTGATGAATCAGAACCCGTTTGACTTTGGTTACGTTTTTAGCACGCCCGACGAAGTGTGGGGATATTACTCCACGATCTTTTTTATTGTCTTTACGCTTGGGACGATAATTTCAAACTTTGTCTTTTTTTACTTCAAGTACCGTTTCAAAAGCAACTTGCTTACCTATACCCTGGTAAACCGAGCGTCCCGCAACGCCTCGATTGCCTTTTCGCTGGGTTTTTTCTTTTTCCTGAGCCGCATCGCCAAGTTGCAGCCTTTCAACGCTCGCCTCTTTCTGGACATTTCTCTGCTGCTACTGGTGTACTTCATCATTCGCGGCATAATGTATATGTTCAGGACTTACCCTAAAGCCAAAGCCGAGTGGCAGGCCCACCAGGCTCGTCAGACTCGCAGGACCGAACCACGCGCTACCGCAGCCGCGATAGCCCCGATTCGCCCGGCTACGCCTTCCAAAGTTGCTACTGCCACTACCTCGTCCAAAGTGGTTACGACTGTTGCCTCGGTTGGCAGCAGGTCCGGTG
Organism: Chloroflexota bacterium; assembly: GCA_043727245.1. Classification (GTDB taxonomy): domain Bacteria; phylum Chloroflexota; class Chloroflexia; order Chloroheliales; family Chloroheliaceae; genus 54-19. Next base: position 1,262 of record JAYSYV010000804.1, read on the forward strand.
AAACTACTACCACTACGGTCGCCAGCCCAGCGGCCGATTTACGCCAGGGCCTTTCGGAACGCGGCCAGAAACGGCGCGAACGCAAGCGTAACAAGCGTTAAAACTAAAAACGTAAAATTTGCTTAAAAGGCAGACC
>JAYSYV010000805.1:0-1396 GCA_043727245.1 Chloroflexota bacterium
ATATCACCAACCGTATTCAAAAAGACGTGCGGGTTGCTCAAGACCCAGTTAACCGCCGCATTAATGTCTTCTTGAGACTCCAAAGGCTCGTACCAGGTACTCCGGGTATGCGGTTGCGTCTCGCCCCAGGGCCGCCGAGTAATCGATTTGATGGTCTGCACTGCTATTTCCCGGTCCTTACAAATTTTCAGCAGGGCTTCGAAATCGGAATGGTACTGGCTGTTCTGGATAGTTACAAAATTGTAGGGTAGCAAGACCGAGGTAAAATCGAATTTCGCCAGGCTGCGCTGGTGCATAACCGGGATTCCCAGGCCGTGGCCGGTCACACCGATAAAGCGGACCAGTCCTTGCTCGCGAGCTTCGATTAGCGCTTCCAGGGCACCACCTTCACCCATGGCGGTGTGCCATTCGGTTTCGTCAGCCAGGTTATGCAACTGGATCAAATCTACCTGGTCTACCCGCAGCCGCTCCAACGAATGATGGATTTCATCTTTAGCCTTCTGGTAGGTCCGTTCACCGGTTTTAGTTGCCAGGAAGAATTTCTGGCGGTGTTCTTTCATCCAGGGGCCAATGCGCAGTTCGGCTTCGCCATAACTGGCGGCGGTATCAATATGGTTGATACCGTATTTAAGGATCAATTCCAGGGTGCGGTCGGCCTCATCCTGGCTGACACTTCCCAGGGCTGCTGCCCCAAAAATAACCCGTGTACTTTCGTGGCCGGTCTTCCCAAAATCCATTTTTGTAATCATCTTTTCCCCTGACTATTTATACTAAAAACTGCAATACCCTTCAATAACGTGCTGGCTATCAAAACATTTCCCATTAAAAAGTCGGCTGTTAAAATCTCTGGGATTGTTGAGAAGTATAGTAACAGGTTTGGTCGGTTTTTTGCAACCATAAACCTTTATACCTATAGGGGCTATAAGGCTGAAAGATGGGCCAATTAGCCCAGGTAAAGCGGTTTTAACACCTTAAAACCGCTATTTTGAGGCTGATTTTGCCCACTTCGGCTTCCTCCAACAGGCTGCTAAGCACGTTTCTCTGAATCAATATCTGATGATCTATAGAAATTAAGATTTATCGCCACCCTCGTACTTAAACGATACTTTTACCTTCGCCCGATAAGCCAGAACCTTACCGCTCTCCAACTGCATGTCTAATTGGACAACCTCAGCTATTCGCAAATCTCGCAAAGATTGAGAAGCTAATTCCACCGCTGCTGAAGCAGCTTTCTCCCAGGACTCTGTGCTGGTACCAACCAATTCAATTACCTTATAAACACTTTCGGCCATTTCGGACTCCTTTCAAGCTTAAAGAACCCAGTCATACCGTAGAAATGATCAAGGAGTTATTCCTTTGAAATTATTATACAATAATTAGAGGATTGTTGACTAAT
>JAYSYV010000806.1:0-1395 GCA_043727245.1 Chloroflexota bacterium
GCCTGTGTTAGTGACTTTAAACCAGCTATGCTTGCAGGAATAGATTTATTGGTTGTAGGCAGCCCCATCCACGGTTGGCAACCGTCTGAAGAAACAGTCCATTTCCTTGCCCATCTTGAGAAAAATTCATTGAAGGGGATATATGTCGCGACTTTCGATACAGGTTTTAAAACCCGGTTATCGGGAAATGCGGCTGCCAGGATAATGAAAAAATTGGAACTAGCCGGTGGAACCGAGCTTATTTCCACGCACAAATTTGTGATCTTACAAATGGAAGGTCCGCTGGCGCCTGATGAAATTGACCATGCAAAAAATTGGGCGAGCTTACTTATAACTCAATTTGAGCAAACCGCGCGACCGGTGGACCACTCTGTCAGATGATGGCTGGATGAACGGTCTCACCTCACCAAATATAATAGTAAATAAGGCTTTCCTCATAAATTGAGAGGTGAGCCTCATTTAACCCCAAAGGTGAAACCCAAAGTAACCTGCTTTGTTTCTTAATGGCCGGGTATCAGGTGAAATCACACTAGTTTTATCCTCAACTGTTACTACTAGCAAAAGTGAATCTGCTGAGATACCTAACCCTTTTCAAATCCCAGAATGATTGGGCTGGGGGAAACTTAGAGAGTGCCTCTAATAGGTGGAAATAAACAAATCAGTTGATAATCACTGGTTTGATATTTCCTGAACAAAAGGAAACCACTATGTACAACCGGATTTTAGTTCCTTTGGATGGCTCAAAGCGGGCCGAGGCAGCTCTGCCGGTAGCGATAGAGCTGGCTAATCAAACCGGCTCAAGCCTCCTCCTGTTAAGAGTAGCAGAAGTTAAAGCTCCTCATTTTAACTCTGTCGTCCATGAAGTGGAAGTAATGGCTGAAGCAAACCACTACTTAAATGGAGTAAGACAGATCCTGACTGATGAAGCTAACCGGCCCCTTATCGAACCCCCAAAAGTACAAACTGCGGTAGTTTATGGTCCAACCGTCAAGCAATTGACCGAGCTTGCTCCTTTCGACCAATCCGACCTGATTGTGATGACAACTCATGCCCACACCGGCTTATTTCGTTTGGTCCTGGGAAGTGTTGCAACGGATGTGGTTCGCCGGGCAAAATTGCCGGTTATCCTGGTCCGGCCAGGCCAGGCTGAACAAGCCAACCCTTTTTTAAACAGGCTTGATCATTTTCATTCATTTCAAAGAGCAGTTACCGACGGCAGGAACCTACAACCCCGCATACTGGTAAACCTTGATGAAAGTCTTGAAGCTGAAAAGGCTCTTTCACCGGCGGTAGAGCTAGCCGAACGTTTGAATGCTTCAATTGACCTGTTGTATGTGGACGATTTGAACCTGTCGGGTAATTATAGAAATGAGTTTGGATTCCTTAGCGGTCATG
>JAYSYV010000807.1:0-1395 GCA_043727245.1 Chloroflexota bacterium
GGCAACGCTTTCGAGGAAGAAATGGTAATGCTCCAACAAAGCCAGATTGAATGACCCTGGAATCAACAGAAACTAAAAGGGACTAACATGGAACGGGAACCGGAACCCGAAGGAATTAACGCGCCATGCCAGGACCAGGAACAGACGGCCCAGGACCTGCTCAAGACCCTGGTAACAGCCCGGTTTGAGCGAAGCATGGCCGTCTCCGAGAAGTTCTTTAAACTGGAGTCGAGCCGGGTAGCCCAGGTCTGCCGGGAGATGGCTCAGCGGTTCCACCGGGGCGGGCGGCTGCTTGCCTTTGGAGCGGGTGCGGCGGCCTCGGATGCCCAGCACGTGGCGGTAGAGTTTGTACACCCGGTAACAGTAGGCAGGCGAGCCTTACCGGGACTAGCCCTGGGTGAGGAAACCTCGTTAATACCTCTTACGGCGGATCAAAATGGGGCGGGCAGTGCTTTTGCTCACCGCCTGCAAGTACTGGCACGTACCCAGGATATTGCTATAGGAGTCTCAACCGGACCCCTGGGAGACCCGGCTCTGGTAGAAGCGCTTAAAGTTGCCCATCAAAAAGGACTGCTTACGGTAGTTTTTACGGGCGGCAAAAGTGATCTGGCCGCCCAAGCCAGTGTGGATTTTTGTTTTGTGGTAGACGATCCCGACCCCTGGATCGTCCAGGAAACCCACCGCACGCTTTACCATATCCTGTGGGAACTGGTTCACGTTTATTTCGAACATGAAGGGCTGCTACAAGCTTGAGGGATGTGAAAGGAAAAGGAAAAAGAAGGGAAAGGCACAGGAAGAGGAGGAAAGGATGAGTAATGGCGAGAGTTATACATCTCAGTGGGCTTGCCTGCCGGATGAAGCCGGGCATTGTGTCACCTGTTCGGACGAAGCTTTGCCGGCCAGAGTGTTAAAAATTGATTTTGAGCAGTACCTGGCCCTGGCAGCCCTGGAAGGTTCCACTACCGAAGTAGAGGTGGATATCAGTCTGGTAGAACCGGTAGAATGCGGAGAAATGCTGCTGGTTCACGGCGGGGTAGCCCTCGGACGGTTCTCTGAGAAAAGCCGGACGGACCCTGTACCGGGATTATGAGTGGGACTGGAGGATAGCCGTAAATGAGTGATTCCGCCGGGTCGGACTATGACCGCTTATTTTATCCTTACCTGTTTGAGACAGGCCAGGCCAGCCTTGAAGATGTCCTGGAGCAGTTGCGCTCTTCCACCGTCGAGAAAAGCCTGGACCTGGTAAAACTCCGCAGGAGAGTACTGACCGAAGCAGGTGACAAAATTATCGCGGCCAGTCTGGCAATGGCCCAGGCTTTCAAAAATGGCGGAGCTCTCCTGGTTTTTGGCAACGGCGGCAGTTCTACCGATGCCCTGGACATGGTGACCCAGCTA
>JAYSYV010000808.1:0-1395 GCA_043727245.1 Chloroflexota bacterium
GTACAGGTCAGAAAGTAAAAAGAGAGACAACCGATGGAATCACATACCAATATTGCCGGTGACTACCTCGAACTAATCGAAGCCAGGGCCAGTTTTGAAACCTTTATAGCTCAACTACCCGATTGTGGCCGGATTGCTATTTTGTGTGATGGTGACGTTGATGGCCTGGGCGCAGGGGTGGTATTGTGGCATTTGTTGGAACGGCGGGGCTTTAAACCGGAACAGTTGAAGAACCTGCACACCCCTAAAGGAAGCAACGCCTTTACGCCGGTTATGGGCGATACTATTATGGCTTTGCACCCGGTGGGACTTTTTGTACTGGACCTGGGAATTAGCAAATTTGATATAGCACCATGCGTGCCGGTCTTATTGGTGGACCATCACCGTCCAGAAGGCCAACCGCCCGGCAGCACCTCTATTACCGGCTACCAATGGCGACCAGTGCCTACTTCCAGCCTGCTTACTTTTCTGCTCTGTAACGGTCACGGCGAAGTTCATCACCACGCCTGGAAAGCGGCTATCGGGAACCTGGGCGACCTGGGGCCAGACCATCCGGCCATGCAACAGGCTATTAAAGAACAAAAACAGAAATATATTCGGGAAGCGACCAGCCTTCTAAATGCGGCCAAGCGTTCCAGCGACCCCGATATAGCGATTCCGGCTGCTTTCCGGGCCATGCTGGAAGCACCATCGGCCAGGGCTATTGTGGAAGGCGAAAGTGAAGATTTAGCGCTTTTGCGGCACTTCAAACTAGAAGTCCAGGCCGAGTTGAACGAAGCTAAACGAGTAGCCCCTAAATTTAGCCAGACTGAAAAGGTAGCCTTGCTGTGGTTCGATAGCCCGGCAAGAGTTCACCCTTTACTGGCCCAAAGCTGGCGGGGCCGCTTGCCTAAATACATCGTGATGGCGGCTAATGGCGGTTTCTTGCCGGACCGGGTCAGTTTTAGCCTACGGACTAATCTGGAAATTAATTTGCTGGATTTCCTGGCCCGCCACGGTCAGCAGCTTGAAGGAGTCGAGAACGAATACGGCCACGGCCACGATAAGGCAACCGGCGGCACGCTTAGTAAAGTTAATTTCAAGCGACTGTTGGAAAGCATGGGATTTGCAGAAGAAGCTTTGTAAAACGCTCAGGCTCCGTAATCTACCGGGGCTGGTAGGGCTGGTAGGATTGGTTTCAGGGCAGTTAGCCGGGTCCGACTTAACTTTTCAAGGTAGGCAGTATAGTCGGGCAGACCGGTAATCCATTCCTGCAACCAGTCTTGAAAACCAGCGGGTTGCCGGGTGGCCTGGTGATATTCGGTAAAAAATTGGTGGTCGCGGTTGTAATAGCCTGGCAAGGGCGAAGGATGGCAGCCGCCTGGCTGGTGGACTACTGCCACCACCTTGAAGCCC
>JAYSYV010000809.1:0-1392 GCA_043727245.1 Chloroflexota bacterium
CGGGCCAGAGCTGTTCAGCCAGATTTCGAGTTAAGGTCTCAAAATAGTCGGGCAGTAGCCCAGATTTGCCAGGGCCTTAACGGCATACGACCAGTACGTCGGCAGATAATCCATACCCCCATTATTTTATGCGTCCCGACCTCCTGGATGGCGCATCTAACCGCTGCCCTGGCAGTTGGAAAGGAAAAAACTTTTCCTACCCACCAGGGTAGAATTTAGCGCTGTAAAGTTTTGAAACTTAATAATCAAGGATGACCGGGCAGGCTATAGGCGGTACAGGCAGAATGATTACCTATTAACTGGCGGCACACCTCATTTAAGTCGGAATTTGAGGCCCGGATAGTATAGAATACGTCTGACTGATTCTAAAGTGAAGACAGGATGTTTGAAATTGCCAAGTTATGTGAAAGGATAAATCCCCGGATGATTGTTGATAGGCCATTAGCAGAATTGAAAGAGTACTATCCACCACTTACCCAGGAAGCGGACTTTGATAGTTTTTGGGACCAGACCGTCGCTGAGAGCAACCAGCAACCGCTTAAGGCGACCCTGGAGGAAATTTCCTATCCGGCCAAACAGGTGACAGTTTACCAGCTGCAATATGACGGATTTGGGTCTGGCACACGGGTTAACGCCTGGTATCTAGTCCCAAAAGCTTCGGCCCTGACGGATAAAGCTGGCAAAAGACCGGCGATTGTACAATATCACGGTTACAGCGGCAGCAAGGGCCGCCCAACCAGCTATTTGCATTGGGCTTTGCAGGGTTACAATGTGTTATCAGTAGATACACGCGGCCAGGATGGCGACACCCCGGACAATCAAGCCTATCCGAATGGCAGCGCGGTTGGGTTTATGACCAAGGGCATTGGCGACCCAAAGACTTATTTTTACCGTTTTGCCTATATGGATTGTCTGAGAGCTGTGGATTTTTTACGCACTCAACCAGAAGTCGGGCCAATCGCCCTCACCGGCGGAAGCCAGGGCGGCGGTTTGACTTTAGCGGTAGCTGCTTTAGGGGCGAATCAGCCGTTTGTAGCGGCCATGGCCGACGTGCCATTCCTGTGCCACTTCCGTCGGGCGGTAGAAATATTTAGCACCGGCCCTTACCAGGAATTGATTAATCATTGGAAATCCTATCCTGGCGTGGTCGAAAATAATTTCCGCACCTTAAGTTATTTTGACGGGATGAATTTCGCAGCGCGTATTAAATGCCCGGTATTGCTTTCGGTGGGTCTGCTGGACACCACCTGCCCCCCTTCCACCGGCTTTGGGGTCTATAACAACTTAACGGTGGAAAAGGAAATAAAGGTTTATCCCTACAACGCGCACGAAGGGGGCGGAGCCTGGCATGAGGAGGAGAAATATCGCTTCCTGGGCAAGTATTTAGATCTG
>JAYSYV010000810.1:0-1388 GCA_043727245.1 Chloroflexota bacterium
GGCAACGCTTTCGAGGAAGAAATGGTAATGCTCCAACAAAGCCAGATTGAATGACCCTGGAATCAACAGAAACTAAAAGGGACTAACATGGAACGGGAAGCGAAACCTGAAGGAATAAACGCGCCGGAGCAGAACCAGGACCAGACAGCCCGGTTCAAGTCTTTACTAACTGCCCGGTTCGAGCGAAGCATGGCTGTATCTGAAAGTTTCTTCAAGACAGAGTCGAGCCGGGTCGCCCAGGTTTGCCGGGAGATGGCCCAGCGGTTTCACCGGGGCGGGCGGTTGCTTGCCTTTGGAGCAGGCGCAGCGGCTTCGGATGCCCAGCACGTGGCGGTAGAGTTTGTCCACCCGGTGACGGTAGGCAGGCGGGCCTTACCCGGACTGGCCCTGGGTGAAGAAACTTCTTTAATTCCTCTTAACGCGGGCCAAAATGGAGCTGGCAGCGCATTTGCCCACCGCTTGCGCGTGCTGGCGCGTACCCAGGATATTGCCGTAGGAGTCTCAACCGGACCCCTGGGAGACCGGGCTCTGGTGGAAGCGCTTGACGAAGCCCATCAGAGAGGGCTGCTTACCCTGGTTTTTACGGGGGGCAAAAGTGACCTGGCGGTCCGAGCAAGTGTAGATTTTTGTTTCGTGGTGGACGATCCCGACCCCTGGATTATCCAGGAAACCCACCGCACGCTTTACCATATCCTGTGGGAACTGGTCCACGTTTATTTAGAACACGAAAGGCTGCTACAAGCTTGAGGGATGGGAAAGGGAATGGAAAAGAAGGGAAAGGCACGGGAGGAGGAGAAAAGGATGAGTTACGACGAGAGTTATCCATCTCAGTGGGCTTGCCTGCCGGATGAAGCCGGGCATTGTGTCACCTGTTCGGACGAAGCGTTGCCGGCCAGAGTGTTAAAAATTGATTTTGAACAGTACCTGGCCCTGGTAGCCCTTGAAGGTTCCACTGAAGAAGTAGAGGTGGATATCAGCCTGGTAGAACCGGTAGAATGCGGCGAAATGCTGCTGGTTCACGGCGGGGTAGCCCTCGGGCGGGCATCTTCGGAAAGCCGGATGGACCCTGTACCGGGCCTGGGACTGGGACTGGAGGACAACCGTAAATGAGTGATTCCGCCGGGTCGGACTACGACCGCTTATTTTATCCCTACCTGTTTGAGACAGGTCAGGCCAGCCTTGATGATGTCCTGGACCAGTTGCGTTCTTCCACCGTCGAGAAAAGCCTGGACCTGGTAAAACTCCGCGGGCGAGTGCTGGCCGAAGCAGGCGACCAGATTATCGCGGCTGGTCTGGCAATGGCCCAGGCTTTCAAAAATGGCGGAGCTCTCCTGGTTTTTGGCAACGGCGGCAGTTCTACCGATGCCCTGGACATGGTGACCCAGCTA
>JAYSYV010000811.1:0-4537 GCA_043727245.1 Chloroflexota bacterium
GACCGCCTTTTCGCATAAAACTTTGAGCGGGCCATAAGCTCCGCCGGTTATTTCTTCAACGGTTTCATCTTCCAGCGTGCCGAGCGCGGCATTTTCATCGAAATCGGGACGCGAGAAATCGGCATAGACCGAAATAGTCGAGATGAACATATAGAGCCTGGCTGCATCGGCCAGCAAGTCAGCGGACGCGCCCACTATGCGCGGCACGTACCCGCTGGTATCCAGCACTGCGTCCCAGGTCCGGCCTTGCAGGGCTTCCATGTTGCCGTCCCGGTTGCCGCGCAGCTTCTCGACCTGGGGAAATATATCCGGGTTCCGCAGACCTCGGTTAAAAAGAGTTACTTCGTGACCTCGCGCCAGCGCGCTCTCCACCAGATGACGACCTAAAAAGACTGTACCACCCAGCACAAGTAATTTCATAGCAGCTTATTTCCTTGAAAAAATTAATTATAAACTTGTAAAAGAGATGAAGCAGAGGCAGCTTGTTTGAGCAGCTCTTCAAGTTTGCTGGTCGGTATTGGAGGACTGAAGATATAGCCCTGAATACCGTCACAGCCAATGTTGCGCAGAAAATCCAACTGTTCCTGGGTTTCCACCCCCTCGGCGACTACGCGCATCCCTAACGAATGGGCCATACTGGTGATAGCGCTTACAATCGCGGCCACCCGTGGCCCCTGTTGAGGATTCGCGCCGATAAAAGACTGGTCAATTTTGAGGGTATCAATCGGCAACTGTTGTAAATAACTCAGCGACGAATAACCTGTTCCAAAATCATCCAGTGAGAGTTTAACACCAAAATTTTTAAGTTCGGCCAGCTTTAGCAGGCTGTCTTTGGTATTATTGAGCAGCACACTTTCGGTCAGCTCCAGTTCCAGCCAGCTTGGTTCCAGCCCACTGACTTCCAGGGCATTCAGGACGGTCTGGATGAAATCGGCCCGGTTGAATTGTAAGGCTGAAACATTAACGGCCATTTTAAGCGGCGCATAGCCCTGGTCTTGCCAGATTTTAGCCTGGTGGCACGCCTGTTCCATCACCCAGGCTCCAATAGGCACAATCAGGCCGCTTTCTTCAGCTAAAGGGATGAACAGAGCGGGCGACACCAGTCCCAGGACAGGATGTTCCCAGCGCAGCAGGACTTCGAACCCCACCATTTTACCACTTTTTAGATCAACTTGAGGTTGATAAAAGAGTCTTAATTCGTCGCGTTCCAGCACCCGGCGCAACTGATTTTCCAAATCCAGCCGTTCCAGGGTCTGTACATTCATTTCAGGTGTAAAGAACTGGTAATTATTCTTACCTTGCATCTTGGCCCGGTACATGGCCCGGTCGGCATTGGATAGCAATTCCTGGCCGGTTTTACCGTCATTGGGGTAGAAACTGATACCGATGCTGGGAGTTATATGTATAGTCTGGTCGGGTAGTATCAGGGGGGTGTCCAGCGCTTCCATCAGCTTTTGGGCAACCCTTTCGGCATTAACCATGTCATTTAAATCGGTGAGAATCAGGGTAAACTCATCTCCGCCCAACCGGGCCACGGTATCACTCTGGCGCACACACTCTTGTAGTCGCCGGGCCACTTCTTGCAAAACCAGATCCCCGACATGGTGGCCCAGAGTATCATTGATTAACTTGAAGCGGTCCAGGTCTACGAAAAGGACGGCCAGATTTTGCTGGTGGCGATGGGCTACGGCCAGCGCCTGGTCCAGCCGGTCCTCGAAAAGCATGCGGTTGGGCAGACCGGTGAGCGAGTCAAAATGGGCCTGATAATTTAACTGGTCATTCAAACGGCGCTGCTCAATCGCAATAGCGGCTAACCGGCTTATCGTCTCCAGCAATTCCAATCCTTCCGCGTTCTCGACGGTAGTTTCTTGCCAGTATAGGGCCACAGTTCCCAGGATTTCGCGTTTACTGGAAATAATCGGCATGGACCAGCAAGCCCGCAAGCCATGACTTGCGGCCAGCTCGCGGTATTTACTCCAGAAGGGCGAGAGCATAATATCGTGAACGATTACCGGTTCCTGGCGGTAAGCGGCTGTGCCGCACGAACCTTCCTCAGGCCCGATCTGGATGTTATTTATGGCCGCGCTATAAGTTTGGGGCAGGCTTGGGCTGGCTCCATTATGCAGGTGGTTGTTATCCAGCAGTTGGATTGAGCAGAATACTTCAGGTCGCTGCCGTTCTATAGTTAAAGCGATTTTCCCCAGCACTATCGGCAGCGGGTGGTTGCGGGCCACCATCTCCAACACCTCGTTGCGGTCTTGTTCGAGTAGTTCGTTCTTTTTGCGTTCGGTAATATCATCCAGCGTGCCGGAAATACCGACCTGTTCGCCGCTCTCTCCGATGGCCCGGCGACAGACTAATTCCATCCAGCGCAGGCTGCTATCACTGGCGATAAGCCGGATTTCCAGCCGGTAATCTTCAATTTCGCCTTTAGTCAGGGCGGTAAACTTCTGGATACCGCGTTCCCAATCTTCCTGGTAGACGTAGGGTAGCAAAGATTTGCCCAGCGCTTCTTCCACCGGATAACCTAACAAATCGGTCCAGGCTTTATTGAGAAAAGTCCAATTGCCCTGCCTATCTGTCTGGAAAATTATTTCTTTAACGCTGCCCACTACCTCGCGGTATTTTTCTTCGCTCTGACTCAAATTTTCAAAAAGGCGGGCATTGCGGATGGCTACACTCACCTGATCGCCCAGCAAGTTTAAGAGGGTAAAATCGTCTTCGGTAAGGTTTGGCTCTCCCTTTGATTCAACTGCAAGTATACCCAGCACCTGGCCCCCTCCCCCCTGAAGAGGGATTATAATACCCTGTTTTATGCCTGGCACAGCCACAAGAAATTCGCTATCCTCGGCTGCGTTGCGTACAAAAGCCGCTATCCCGCTGTGAACAACTTGCCCGGTGACACCTTTATCCAGCGGAATACTTTCCAGGTATTCTTCATAACCGACTACGGCTTGCAAAACCAGGTTGTTACCACTGCGTAAGTAAATACTGACCAGTTTGTAACCAAAAGCCTGGCTAATCTGGCTGACGATTGTCTGGAAAATTTCTTCAAGTTGCAAACTGGAATTAATTACCTGGGCTACTTGCTGGACGGTGGTCAGTTCGACCAGGCGGCGCTGGGCGGCTGAATAGAGTAGGGCGTTATCCAGGGCGATAGAGGCGAGCTGAGAAATCCGGTTGAGTAAATCAATTTCTTCATCACCAAAAACCCGGCCTTCTTCCAGGGAAGCCAGCCCGATTACTCCCACTACTTCCAGGCCCGATTTGAGGGGTACTCCCACCACACCATGCACCATATTATATTCGGAATATTCGGGGGTATTTATGCGCCCCGCCCAGTGGCTGTAGTCGGAAAGTATCAGCGGTTGGCCGGTGTTCCAGACCTGGCCGGCAAAGTACTCACCCTTTTTCACCGGGTCAGATTGGAGGTGAGCGAAACAACCCACGCCAACCTTCATAAACATGGAGTCCGTATCCGACTCTCGCAGGTAAATAAACCCGTGAGGAGTACCACCCAGGGTAGCGGCCCGGCTGCAAATCGTATGCAACAGTTCGGCAATTTCCAGCCGGTTCATCAGTGAAAGGGCCGTTTCGTGCATGACGGCCATATATTCGTTCTGCTGCCGGAAAGCTTCCATAAACTGGTGGTGATGTGAATTGTCCCGGATGTTTAGCACGATGCCACCCACAGCCGGGTCATGCAGACGATTGTCGCACACCGCCTCCATATGCGCCCAGCTACCGGAGCTATTTCTAGCCCGGAATTCTACCAGGGCCACCGTTCCCGGCCCCACTTTGGAGAGGTCCAGCGTTTCCCGGAAAGCTTCCAGGTCATCCGGGTTAATATAGTCACCGAGATGCTTTCCGGTAATCTCTTCGGGAGCATAGCCGAGCAACCGCTCGATAGACGGGCTGGCGTAGCGAATGGTTTCGTCTTCGCTTAGAATAGTGATAATATCCTGGGAATTCTGGACCATTGACCGGAAGCGGGCTTCGCTTCGTTCGACGCTCTCCTGGATTTTCCGGCGGGCGTTGATACTTGCCAGGCCCACACAAACGCCGCCAATCTCGCCATCCTCTTTCCATACCGGCGCGTAATTAAATTCATACCAGTTTTCGCTGCCATCCGACCCACTGATATTTCGCTCGACCATGCTCGTTTGGCCCTGTAGAGCCGTATTAAAGTGATGGTTAAACCCTTTCATAAGGACAGGCGGGATACCCCGGTCAAGTGGCTCCCTTTTTTCCAGCTTGTGCTGTAACACGGCTAAAACATCTTCGTAAGCTTTTTTGTTAAACTCCCGGATCATGTGATCTCGGTCAAGCCGGATGAATCCCTGAACACTGTTGTTTAGAATAGCTTGCAAATTTACTCTGGAAAAAGCCAAAGCCCTGGCCGAACGGTTGCGGGCGTTCATCAGGCGGTGAATAAATTCAGTCAATAAACCCAGGGTAGCTACAGTTAGAGATAATGTGCCAAGTGAAGTAGAGAATTTGCTGGAAATTGCTCCAATTACCATCAGCGAAACGACAA
>JAYSYV010000812.1:0-1386 GCA_043727245.1 Chloroflexota bacterium
CAGGCAAGGGAACTTCATCCGGTCCGATTAACTGGCCTAACGGAACACCGTTTACTCTTAAAAGGGCTCGTTGACCATAGTTAGCCTGAACTAAAGCCCCCACGCTCCAGCCTCCTTGCTCCGGGCTTAAAATTCTGGAAGAAGTCCCAATGCCTCCTTTAAAACCGTGGCAAACCATACCGGTTCCACCACCCACACAACCTTCCTCGACCGGTCCGCTTTTAGCCGCATCCAGGGCGGCAAAAACGTGTTCCGGTCGGACGTGCTGCCCATTGATATCCGAAAGAAAACCATCCCATGTTTCAGCCACTACCGGTAAACTCCAGGCATTATCCAGCCCTCCACCACCCTTAGCGACGTCATAGGCAATTAAAGCGTCACGAACAACGCCAACACTGTTGGTGTTAGTAATGGCTATCGGTGTGGTGAGTAACCCTGCCTCCTCAATCCAGGGCAGACCGGTCATTTCGCCGTTACCGTTGAGAATATGGTAGCCTGCAAAAAGCGGATCGACTCCTACATTACCTTCATGAGGAACAATTACGGTAACTCCGGTCCTGACCGGCCCTTGACCCACCACCAGAAGCCCATCCCCGCTGATAAGGGTGGTTTAACCCACCTTAACGCCCGGTATATCGGTTATAGCGTTCCAGGGGCCGGGAGTCAGGCGTCCCAATTTTATTCCCAGTTGCCTTGCTCGCTGGCGCTCTCCTTGCGAATGAATCTGGTCCTCCATATCTTTGATGTAGGCGATGCCATGCCCTGCTGCCAGGGTTTGCTCAGTCATGTCAGGCCCGTCTTGCAATATCACCTTTTCCAAAATCGCCACATCCAAGCACGCCACGCCGCCGCATGGTCATTAATACCCGCCATCGCGTCGGGATCGGTCAGGCGCAGCAGACTGACGCTGCCCCACTCCAGGCCCTATACGCCGAAGATGTGTTCTTCGCCCTTTTGTTCGATCATAAGCCATGAAATCGTTTGGTCAGGCTCGTCACCTTGCGGGTAATGCACGATTGTGAAGTGTTCTGCCAGGTGGGCATTGAGGGTTGCGCGGTCGTCAGTAGAAAGCTCGGTAATGACGCGGTGCGTCGGCGAGACCACTAAACCCGGATCGTTGATCGCCGTCCTTATCTCGAATTTATACAATTAGTACCTTACCATATCAAAATGATGTCTACTTTTACTTATGAGCTAACTCCCGGCCAACCTGTACCTTCCGAAATTCCATTGTACTATCTTTCACCCTCTCAAATCTTAGCAACAACAGGTCCCGCAAGTAATTCTGATAAAGCTTCCAGGGTGTCTTTGAGCCTTGATGCGGAAGCATACCGCTGGCTCGCCGGATATAGCCGGAAGTTAGATTGAGGACAGGCTCTTCGCTAA
>JAYSYV010000813.1:0-13667 GCA_043727245.1 Chloroflexota bacterium
TCGCGAAGCCGCCGGGGCCGCTATTGATTTCTTTACGGAGTGGAAATCGGTCTACGTGGATTTCAGCGGCAAACTCCAACGCGCTCAGATTGATATGTAAGGAGTAAAAACATGTTATCTGCTAGTATTGATGGCAGCAGACACGACCAGCGCAGTCGTGATTATTGCGGCTACTTAGAGCCTGGTAAGCCTGGCGGGTACAACCGGCAAAAGGCTATTTCTAACCAGAATCTTATCTCAACTCAATAGCCAGTTCATGTTAATACAGTAAGCTCTACTTTGACCAACCAGCTACCGACTACTAACCACTTAAAAGGCGGCTACCTGCATGAGTGATAACACTTTTTCGACTGTAAGCAGCACTTTACAGGGCCAAATGCGCCAGGGAATTACCCTGGCCCGGTCAGGCGACCGGAACGGAGCCGAGGCCATCTTCGAGGCCATCCTCCGGCAACGCCCCGACTACGAAGAAGCCCTGGTCTGGAAAGCCGCTATCGTGCGCGACTCGGATGAAGCGGTGTCCTGCCTGGAAAAAGCCCTGCAGGTCAACCCGACCAACAAGAGAGCGCAGGTGGGCCTGGAATGGGCCTATAAACGGCAGAAAGATAGCCGGGCTGACTCGGATAAACTGTCGCCTTTTGAAAATCCGCAACTGGCGACTTTAAGTGACAGCACTCCGGCCCACTTTAGCCCTTCTCGCCAGCGCTATGCCGAACCGGAAGACCCCGGCCAACTCCGGGCTAGCCCCGAAAACCGCCCCCAAACCAGATTGGTCGATATTAGACCCGCCGATAGTGAAACAAATAGCCAATTTGCTCCGTATAAGAAGCGTAGGTTAGAAAATACGGCGCAATCTGCACCGTCTTTAAACCTCCCACCAGAGGCTATGGAATGGACCCGTCCTGGCCCACGACAGGCTCAGTCTGCCAGGAATCAAACGCCCGGTAAGACCGAGGTTGAAAACAGCCCGATTTTTCGAGCCGCCAGCCCCAAAATTGCTTTTTCAGTTTCACCAAGAGTTAAATGGGGACGGCGAGGAAGACTCCATTCCGACGTAGAGCAAACGCTCTATCCTTTGCGCTGGCCGCTTGGCCTCTTTGGTGTAGCCCTCGGATTGGCGTTATTGACTTTTCCCCTTAACGGAACCGCACCCGTTCTGGGAAGTATCGCCTTGCTGTTATCCCTGATTGGTGTATATTTTTTCAACCGGGCCAGGTTATAACCCCTCCCCCCAATAAACTTCCTGTAGCTCAAAGCAGGGATTAACGAGAGAGAGAGTCTTATGTTAACAGAGCTGCGAAGCCTTTACGAGAAAATCAGCCAGAGTCGGCCTTTATTCGGCGGACGCGGCGGTGGTGGAAATGACGATGGTCCTGATAAAGGCCCGGACAGTGAAGGCAAAGAAAGCAAAGACCCCTTTGAAAACTTTGATTTTAACCGCTTCCGATCCAGCCGCCAGAACAAGCCAGGGGATCCCGCCCCCAAAACTCCCGAAAATACTACAGAAGACACCGATAAATCTTCGACCTCTAAAGATAAACCGGACGATACTCCCGACGAAGAAGTTAGAACCCCGCGACCCCGCACCGGCGGCGGAAGGACCAGTTTTGGCGGCTTCGATTTCCAGACCGGCCAATTTACCGGTTTTGGTGGGAGCGGCGGTGGTGGCACTGTCGGACAACTGCCCAGCCTGAGTTTTCCTCGCTTTGGGCGCGGAGCCATTCTGCTGATTATCCTGGCGGTTTTAATTGTCGCCCTTTTCTTGCTTGGCCCAAATCTATTAAACTTCTGGACCGATTTGTTGTGGTTCCAGGAAGTTCAGCAGACGGGAGTATTCTGGGTGCGCTTCTGGCAGCCGCTAATTGTCTTCGCGGTAGCCTTCGTGATAGCCTTCGCCGTCATAATGACCAACGTCAGTGTGGCCCGCCGGTTCGGTCCCAGCGGCCCCGTCATTGACCCTCAGAATAACCCCCTGGCGGCCTTGCTAGGCGGTGGATTGCGCTTTCTCAACCTGGCTTTCATAATTGGGGCAGTCATTATCAGCCTGATTATGGCCGGAGCAGCCAGTAGTAGCTGGCAAACCATTCTCTTATACCTCAATGCCGCGCCCTGGACTGAAAAAGAAGCCATTTTCAATAATTCAATTGGCTTTTACGTCTTTGAAGTGCCTTTCTTCAGCTTATTACAGGGCTGGATAGTCGGGCTGTTCGTAGTGTCACTGATAGCCGCCATGTCGGTTTATTTCCTACGCTTCAGCCTGAATGGCCGGTCGTTTACCTTTACGCCCGCCATAAAGAGCCACGCTTCGGTCCTGGGTGCAATCCTGCTGGGCCTCTTTGCCCTGGGCTACCAGATTAGCAACTGGAATCTGGCCTATTCGTCACGGGGCCGGGCTTACGGAACCAGCGCCACCGATTTCGATGCCCAGTTCCCGGCTAACACCATCCTGACTTTTATCGTGGCCGCCGCTGCTATCTTACTGCTGGCGAACATTTTTATCCGCGATACCCGGCGGGGCGTAACCTTGCTGATAGCCGCCAGCGCTATCTGGCTGGTGTCGCACATCCTTATTGGTAATATTTATCCTTCGGTCTACCAGAACTTCAGCGTCAAGCCGAACGAACTGACCAAAGAACAAAAATATATCTCCAACACCATAACCATGACCCGCAAGGCTTTCAGCCTGGAATTGAATAAAGATGTCAAGGAAGTGCCTTTCCAGGGTACGGCGACCCTGACTCAGGCCGATATTCAGAAGAATCCCTATATCGAGGCTAACGCCCGTTTGTGGGATTACGAAAAGTTAAAGGGTAT
Source organism: Chloroflexota bacterium (assembly GCA_043727245.1). Lineage (GTDB taxonomy): Bacteria > Chloroflexota > Chloroflexia > Chloroheliales > Chloroheliaceae > 54-19. The sequence continues at coordinate 2,815 of JAYSYV010000813.1, forward strand.
ATACGATCTGACCCAGACCTTACGCCGTTACTATGATTTCTCCGATATTGATATTGACCGCTACAACCTGGCCTTGAACGACGGTACGCCGAGCAAAACCCAGGTGATGATCGGCGCTCGCGAATTGCAGATAGACAATCTAACTACCAAGACCTGGCAGAGTTTGCACCTGCAATATACCCACGGCTACGGAGTCCAGGCCAGCCCGGTCAACCAGGTGACGAACGATGGCCGCCCAATCAACCTGATTACCCAGAGTTTCCCCTTTAGCAGCACTCTGTTGCCTATCAATCAACCCCGGATTTATTTCGGACAGGGTGTTAATGCGGAGGATTACAGTATAGTTGGCACGTCCCTGGACGAAATTGACTATCCTTTCCAGGGGGCCGATGATGTCAAGTTTAAGTACAACGGTAAGGGCGGTATTCCGCTCAATAACTGGTTTGTGAAGGCTGCTTTCGCCGCGAAAATGGGCGATTTCAACCTGCTGATAAGCGATGCCATAACCGACCAGAGCCGCCTGATTTTCCGGCGAAATATTACCGAGCGTATAAACCAAATCGCGCCGTTCCTGGCCCTGGACAGCGACCCTTATCTGGTCGCCGCCGAAGGAAAACTCTATTTTGTCCAGGACGCTTATACCCAAAGTAATAAGTATCCGCATAGCAATCCGTTAAACCGGCTGACCGGCGGTGTCAATGGCGTTATACCCCGTTCGATTGCCCCAACTGCCAATTATGTACGCAACTCGGTCAAAGTAGTCATTGACGCTTATGACGGAACGACTACCTTTTATCTGGTAGACAAACCGACTATTGACCCGATTGCCCAGACTTACGCCAACATTTTTCCCGGCCTCTTTAAGCCGATGAGCCAGATGTCCGCCGAGTTGAAGGCGCATTTACGCTACCCGGAAGACCTGTTCACCGTACAGAACCAGGTCTATAGTATTTACCACGTCACCGACCCGAACAAGTTCTACAACTCGGAAGATTTGTGGCAGGTTCCGGCGGACCCTCGTGGAACCGGACAGAGCGGCACATCCAGCCAGTTCAAACCCTATTATCTGGTAACGCGGTTGCCCGGCGAGACTCAAAACGAGTTTGTTTTGATTAACGTCTTCCAACCGCAGCAAAAGGTCAACATGGTATCGTGGATGGCCGCCCGCATGGATGGTGATAACTACGGCCAACTGGCAGTCTATAACTTCGACCCCTCGGTCAACGTAGACGGCCCGGCCCAATTCTTCTCCAAAATCCAGGCGCTACCGGATTTTTCCAGCCAGCGGTCCTTGCTTAATAGTGGTTCGTCCAGCCTACCTGCCGGACCAATCATCATTATTCCGGTGGATAACGCGGTGATGTACGTCATGCCTTACTACCTGCAAGGCTCCAGCACCTCGCTACCCCAGCTTCAATTCGTGGCAGTCGGGGCCAACGATAAGGTCTACGTCAGCAAGCCTGGGGCCGATGACGACCGGACCAAGCTGTTATCTACGGCCCTTACCGAAGTCTTTACCAGGGGCCAGCAGGTAGCAGTTACGCCGGGTCAGACCGGGCCAACTACTACGCCAGGGGCGACCCTGCCGCCAAGTACGCCTGTAACGGCTGCTGTAGGAACGCCAGGGGCCGCTATTACACCAGGGACAGCCGGGCCTGTGCCGACTGCCGGCAGCGGTCCAACGATTGCGCCTAACCAATCGGCCAGCATAGCCGAACTGGTCCGGTCAGTCCGCGCTCACCAGGACTTGGCCGCCCAGGCTTTCGCGGCGGGAGATTCTGCCCGTGGCAATAGCGAAATCCAGGCTGCCAACAGCGACCTGGCAAAGCTTAACCAGTTGCTAGGCCGGTAAATCCATAATTACCAAAAAGGGTCTCAAAAACATCAAACTTTTTGAGACCTTTTTGGTTTAACACATAGTAAGCAGGCTAATCTGGTTCTCGTTGAAATTGACTATTCAGACGCTATCGGGTAGACTAAATAGTACTCAGGCTGGTTAAAGGCGGCTTGACTAATTCTAATGCTTAATGACTCTATATTGGAATAAAGGCACAGCCAGGGTAGGTACTCGTTTCGAGCTGTGTAGCCGGGGAAGTGTTTTATTCAGCCTTTTAGATCTACTCAGCACTTTCGTTTTCCCTGTTAGCAAAGGTAAAGGACATATGGGAGTAGAAGCGCAAGAAACACGCGGAATACCGCGCAATCGGAAATGTGGCAACTGTCGTTTTTACGAGCCTGCGCCACTATGGCGTAAAGGTTGGTGTCGTAATCCCAAACTTTATCCGCCCCACGCCAATCACCTGGTAGATGCCAATACAATTGATTGCGAGGGTGGTTTTCGCTCTCGTATTTATTGGGAGGCACCGGCCAGTGGGCAAGTTGCCCCGCCCGTCCAGCCCGATGTCAGGCCAGTAGCGCCCTCTAACATTACCCCTATTTCGCCGGTTGCCGCCTCAAGTGCCGCGCCGTTTTCCTCAGTAGCCGCCTCGAATATTGGGCCGGTTTCATCGAAACTACCATCAAGCGCCATTCCGGGCGGGTCGGTCGTGCAACCGATTGCACCTTCCACGGAATCCTTCCAGCGGCCACTGGACCAGCCGACAGTCAGCGTCTACAAACATCCCCTGGCTGACCGCAGCTTTGCCCCAAAATCGGCTGGCGATTCTATTCGTCCGGTAAACACTAACCCGGCTCCTATAATCTCCCGGCAGACTTACCCGGAGCAAAGCCAGGAAACGCCGTCTAACAACCGCCCGCCGCTTTCGTCGCCTGTTGATAATGGTGGTGGAGAGCCGCCGGAAAATAACTACCAGTCTTTCAATTCCCGAAGTAACCGGAACTTTTCAGCGCCGGAACCATCCAATCGGGAACCACTAAATCGCAATTATACTTCCCAGGAACCGGCTAACCGTAGCCAGCCGCCGCCAGAACCGTCCAAACCTTTTATAACTCCCCCACCGCAAGGCTTTGGTTCCAGCCAGGCTTATGGTGATAACGAAGATTATGGGAATTCTGAAAATTATAATGAGGCTGCTCCTGGCTACCAGGAACAACCCACCAGACCCTACCAGAATCCGCCACCAGCCCAGCCGCAAGCCTGGCAGGAGCAAGAACAAGCCACAAGGAAATTTAACGATACACCACCGGCTAACATCCCGCCGCTATCGCACAATAATAACCAGCAGCCGAATAGTAACTATTCCACCCAGCCCGGTAATTATTCGTCACAAATTGGCGAGGAAAAAGAACCAATTAGAATCCAGGAAGCCCTGCCGGTCAACACTCGGTCACGTCCTTTAGAACCAAAAAAACAGTCGCAACCTACGCCGGCCAGGTTTAGACCGGTCAAAGAAGAACAACCAGCAGCAAATATGCCAGTCGCCAGGGATTGGAAAGCCATCCTGCGGGAGAAAGCGCCATTTACCCGGAACTGGAACCTGGAAGGAATTACTATGAATCGTCAAATCCTACCCTGGGCTATCGGTGGTGTATTGGGGTTAATTCTTGTCGTAGTAATTGTAGCCAATCTTGGCAAAAAGACCGAGCAGCCTAACCCAACCGTTCCCGTCGGTGCGACAGGTACAACCAGTGCTGCCGGTATTACCGGCGGGCAGACTAGCGGCCAGATCACAACCGGCGTCGGTACTAAGACTTCGGCGGCGGCAACGACAGTAGCTTCGACCACCCCGCCCGTTGTGGTAAAAACGGCGTTGGTCAAAGGAACCGGGGCAGTCTTAAATGTTCGGGAAGAACCGACCACTAAGGGCAAACTGGTGACAACTGTTAAAGATGGTGAAAAAGTTACTATCAAGGAGGGTCCAAAAGACGCTGATGGGCGGTCCTGGTATCAAATCGAATTTACTGGGAAAACCGGCTGGGCCGCCGCCGAGTTCCTGGAAGTACAATCTTAGCTAACCCGGACTGTTTTACCAAAGAAAAACCATCCTTCGCGGGTGGTTTTTTAATTCCGGGACAAGCTATTAAATGACAGCGACTCGTGGTATGATTATTCAATATAGGGGAGTATTCAGGCAGGTTTGTAGATCAGGATTATTTATAACTTTCCAACAATAAAACAATATAGAAACAATGGTGAGAAATGATTACACCGGTTTACTTTTGTAAACGCACTCATAAATTTGAGCATGTTGACGACCTGGATGAGGTCAGTGACCTTATAAAAGATAAAGAAAACCTGGTCTGGATAGACCTGAATAAACCTACTCCAGAGGAACTTCAAAAGATTGCCGAGGAATTCAACTTTCATCACCTGGCGATGGAAGATGCCAGCCAACAACACCAGCGTCCAAAAGTAGATGCTTATGACAATTTCTATTTTGTAGTTTTTTATTCGCTGTCAATTGCTGATGATGAAAACAAATTTAAGGCTACCGAGATTGATATGTTTATGGGCGAAAACTTCCTGGTTACAATCCACTATGAGGATGTCCCAGCCTTAAAAGAAGCCAATAAACGCTGGATGAACAATGCCGACCAGATTAACCGTGATATTGGCGTTTTGCTCTATTCCTTGCTGGATACAATGGTAGACAATTATTTCCCGGTGCTGGATAACCTGATTGACCAGGTGGAAGAACTGGAAGACCTCATCTTTGAAGAAAACAAAGGTCATCAGCGTAATTATATTCAGACTACCCTGGGCATAAAGCGCAATTTAATCAACATGCGCCGGATTGCTGCCCCCGAACGCGACCTGCTGAATGTCCTTACTCGCCGCGATAGCCCGATTTTCTCCGACAAAACCAATATTTATTTCCAGGATGTCTATGACCACCTGGTTAGAGTTACCGACAGCCTCGACTCCTACCGCGACCTGCTCAGTGGAGCGCTGGATGCCAACCTGGCTGTTATCTCAAACGACCTGAATAAAGTAATGCGGACCCTGACCGCCACCTCAATAATCTTGATGACCAATGCCCTTATCGCCGGTATTTATGGAATGAATTTTGAAAACATGCCGGAATTAAAGTGGGAATACGGCTATTTTGGTGTCCTGGCCCTGATGGTAATTATTACCGTGTCCCTTTACACCTTTTTCAAGCGCAAGAATTGGTATTGACGGAGTAGTCAGTAGCCAGGAAGCTACTGACTACTTCCCCTATAGTTTAGGCGTTGAGAGGGTCGGAGCCTTAGTAGGCGTTGGGTTAGGACTAGGGTTCGCCCTAGGTGTAGGTGTTGCCGGTAACTGAAACTCTGGCGGCAACGAAATAGGTGTGGGGCCAGCCGGAACAGTTCGGGTTGGTGTTGGTATGGGACTATGGCCTGGCGTAAGGGTCGCGTTCGGGTCCGGGGTCACAGTCGAATCTACCGTAGGTTTCGGTACAGGACTCGGTGTTGGTGTCGGAGTGGGCGGGACATAAGTGCCACAAGGAGTGATCGGCGGAGGCCGCCGTCCTTGCTTCAAGGCCCAATCCTGCAACTCTGGCGGGTAAACATAGAAAAGCTTTGTCTCGACCAGGCTGGCCGGCCAGGTAGCATCCGGGATACATTCATTGCCCGTGCCATTAGTTGCGTTGGCGGTAGCAGTAGGAGACGAAGTTCTGTTTGAACCGAAATTATTGCCGCCAGCAGGAACCGTAGACCCCAGCCGGGCAACCTTGACCATGCGGTGAATATCGGAAACTTTCGTCGGTACATCTTTCTTGGGGAACAACTCTTTACTTTTTTGTAGGCAGGCATCGTTGGGTAAAAGGCCGCTCTCTGTGCAGACCGTTACCTCCTCAATATCCCCAGGCCGGGTAAAGTCGCGCTGCAAATTGCCGTCCGGCTTGATAGCCTGGGCCAATTTGGAGTCTTTATAGACCGAGGTCATGTAATCGTTCCAGATGATACCGGCCCCGACCGAACCGGCTACCCCATCCATCGGTTTATTGTTATTATTACCCACCCAGACTCCCACAACCAAATCCGGGGTGTAACCAACTGTCCAGCTATCCACGAAATCATTCGAGGTGCCGGTTTTGGCCGCCGCCGGGCGGTCCAGCACCAGGGGATTGTTGCGGTCGAAAGCCAGCAACCGGGCATTGTTGTCCGAGAGAATGTTGGTGATAATGTACGAAACCTGGGGCGATAGGACGCTATTGCGTTTGACCTGTTCCGGCTTAAATTCGTAGATTACCTGATCGTGCCGGGTGACTTTCAGGAAAGAAACCGTATCAACTTTATCGCCCAGGTTATCGAAGACCGAATAAGCTCCCACCAGGTCCAACAAACGGACCTCGCCCCCACCCAGAGTCAGGGTCAGGCCGTAGCGCTCCGGTCCGTACTGGAAAGTGATGCCCATGTCTTTGGCCTGGTTGATGAAATTGTCAATTCCATCGAACTGAAGGGCTTTGACCGCCGGGATATTCAGAGAACTTCCTAACGAGTCGCGAACCGAAACCGGCCCCCTGGTTTTATTATCGAAGTCCTGGGGAATGTAAGGGGTAGGCCCACCGCTGGGAAATTCGGTCCTGACATCGGCCAGAACTGTTGCGGCGGTCCAACCTTTAGTCATAGCGAAAGCATAGGTCAGGGGTTTAAGGGCCGAACCGGGCTGGCGGCGGGCTACCGCTACGTTAAACTGGCCCTGGTTGTTTATATCGTCATAGTCGGTGCTGCCGACCATAGATAAAATTTCCCCGGTGTTGGGCCTGACTGCCACCAGGGCTGCATTTGAGGCTTTACGCTTCTTTAGTTCATCAATATTTTCTTTAACTACGGCCTGGGCTTTGTCTACTAAATCCACATCAATAGTGGTGTAGATGTCATAACCACCCTTGTTAAATTGTTCCTGGGTCAGACCTGCCGCGACCAACTGGGCTATCTGATCGGACTGAACTTCGCCTTGAAGCTGCTGCAAGATGTAATTGACAAAGTGAGGCGCTCGGATAAAGGCTTTCTTCTGGCGGCGGTCCACCAACTGAGTTTGCAGGTCCACCCGGAAAGCGGCATCAGCTTCGGGCTGGGTAATCCGGCTGTATTTAACCATCAAATCCAGCACAATTTTCTGGCGCTTGCGGGCCAGTTCATAGAATTGAGTCGGGGCGTAGGCGCTGGGAGCCTGGGGCAAACCGGCCAGCATGGAAGCTTCGGCTAAATCCAGGTCTTTAGCTTCTTTACCAAAATAACCCAACGAAGCGGCCTGGATACCATAAGCCAGGTTGCCATAGTAAATGTTGTTGAAATACTTTTCAAGAATGGCTTCTTTAGTGAGGTTGTCGGTCAGTTTGATAGCCAGAATAGCCTCATCTATTTTGCGGTCCGGGCTAAGTTCGGTGCGCTGCTCTGGCGGCAGGTAAAGCAACCGGGCGACCTGTTGGGTGATGGTCGAAGCTCCCGAAGAACCCTGCTTGCTCAGGTTGATATAGACGGCGCGGGCAATCGCGTAGGGGTCCACGCCCCGATTATTAAAGAAACTGGGGTCTTCGGCGGCGGTGGTGGCATCTACCAGCACTCTGGGGATGCGGTCGTAGGTAACGTACTCGCGCAGACCTTCTTCGGGCTGCTTTTCGTAAAGCAAGATTCCTTTGCGGTCGTAAATGCGGGTAGTTTCAAAAGTTAGAGAATAATCTTTGTCCAGGCTCAAGCTTTCGTAGCGGGAGGAATAAACGGCAGTTGCAATAGTCAGCGGCGAAACGATACCGGCTATTGAAATGGCAACCACTACGGCAAAAAAGGCAAAGATTAAGCCAGCCAGCACCCAGACCCAGCCGGTTTTTTTAGGTTTAGGCTTGAGAAGTTTGTAATCTATCAGCCAGGATGGCGCACGCCGCCGCCAGCCACTACCGCCATAAGGGTTGAAATGCCGGCCCGAACCGGGCGGACGACGAAGGGAACCGGACGAACGATTATTTGAAAAGGGATTTTGAGGGGTTCCACCACCAGGTGGCATGGACAATCTCCTGGGACACGCTAATAAGCTACATTATCGTTAAAACCGGGGAAACCCGGCTTCGATTTTTCAGTATAGCATATAATTCCAGCCGGAGGTTTAAATCTAACTTAGAATAAGTATTCCGAAACTTAATCGGGGCGCTTTGCGTAAAGTTTTCAAGCAATCTTTACAATTGCCCGGCTCGGTGGAAGGCAGCAGCCTGTAACCGATTGAATTGAGGCGCATTGAAAGACAATTATCAGCAAGTCAACCCGTATGAGTGAGGCAAATTATGTTTGACAGTAAAGATCGTGGGATGGGCCGGTTTTTCACCGGGTTCGCCCGCAACCGAATTAACAACGCTACCGCCGCCCGTGGGCTGGATGGTGAATTTATCCTGGGCATGGTCCTGGCGGTAATTGTGGTCGTATTGCTGTGGTGGACTCCCTTTCTTTTCCCCTTTCGCATCTTTACTACTGCCGCCCACGAGGTCAGCCACGCCATTGCCTCCATCCTGATGGGGGGCGGAGCCGGTGACATAAAATTATTCTGGAACGGCGGCGGCGTGACCCAGGTCGGCATAACCGGCACGCTTGGCGCGATTGTGGTCTATTCGGCGGGCTACCTGGGCAGCGTAATTTTCGGTGGAGTGCTGCTCTTAGAAGCCAAGAAAGCAGCCACCCGGCGGCGAGTATTGTGGGTCATTACCGCCGGTCTGGCGCTCGTGACGGTCTTTTTCATCCGGGACATCAGCAGCCTGCTAATGGTTGCCATTGTAGGTGGTCTGGCCGGTCTGGCGGCTTACCGCGCTCCCAACTTCATAGTTAGCTTTGTCATAAACGTGCTGGCTCTGTTAAGCTGCCTTTACTCGCTGATGGACCTGTTCTTCCTGATTATTTCCAGCAGCAACCCGTTCCACAGTGGTTTCAACGATGCCGTGGGTCTGGCGACCTACACCGGTATTCCGGCGATTATCTGGGCCGTAGTCTGGGGTCTGGTCGGCGGGTTTATGATGTTCATGTTCCTACGCCGGGCCATCCGGCGGGGCGAACCTTCCAAAGGCCCGGCTACCGGCCCGCTGGACAGCCCCAGGTCTCCTTCGACTTTCGACCGCTATGACGAATACCTGAGCAAGAAATAAAGCATAGTTGGCCTGAGTGCATACTGTATAATTAAGCCTTGACCGAGCAATCGGTCAGGGCTTTTTATTCGGTTTACCAATTGTTTTGAAGTGCCGGTCAGCCAGCCTGGATTTAGTGGCCGAGATTTACTGTACAGGGTCGAGCCAGGCGACTTTAAGGTCTGGATTGACCAGGACTCGGCTTCCGGCCTGGAAGGACATTTTAGAATAGTATAAAGTTGCTTGACAGCAGAACCCTTATAGAGCAAAATCTTACGGTGTTGGCAAGGCTTTTGTTTTAATCTAAAGCAAGGGGCAGTTAAGTGAGTTTTCTTTCCCAGAAGAATTTAAGCGTGGCGGCGATATTTTTTAGGCGACCGGCCTGGAACCGCCAGCGCCATGAAAGGCATGAGTAGTTGGCCGGTCTAAAATTTATACCCTCTACTCTCAAGATTTTTAATACCACGCGAACCGAAACGACTGAGGCAACCTCTGAAACTACCCGGCCAATTGGCATATCGCGCAACTGGACCAGGGTCTGGCCGCATGCCCTGGTGTTGCTGCTTTACAGCCTGATTACCCTCTATTTCTTACAGCCCCTTATGGCTCGTTTCTTTACCGATGTGCCGTTTGGCGGCGATAGCTGGATTTTCTACTGGGATTTGTGGTGGGTCAAGAAAGCTCTGACCGAGCTTTTCACCAACCCTTTCTTTACAACTTATGTCAACTATCCCGGCGGAGCCAGCCTTAATTTTCATACCCTGGCTTTCATTGATGGAGTTATGGCTATTCCGCTGCAATGGCTGGGCATGAGTTTGCAGGGAGCTTATAATTCCCTGGTCCTGTTTGGCTACATCTTTTCGGCTTACGGCATGTTTTTGCTGGCCGATTATGTGGTGGGAAATAAACCGGCGGCCTTTATCGCCGGGTTGATTTTCGGGTTCAGCCCCTTTCACTTCTCCCATCTGAACGGCCAGCTTAATTTCGTTACAATCCAGTGGATGCCCTTCTACCTGCTTTTCATGTTAAAAGTGGCCGACAGCAGCCCGGCTTTGCCCTGGAAACGAAGCTGGCAAAATATTCTAATCGCGGCTGTTTTCCTGGCCCTGAACGCCCTGACCGAGTGGACCCTGGCTGCCTTCCTGGCTATGTTGACAGTTCTATACCTGCTTTACCGGCTCTACCGCGAACGAGCCGACTGGCGAACTACCCTGCGCGGGCCGGTTCTGCGTCTGGCGTTGGTGCTGGCGCTGTTTGCCGTCCTGACTTCTCCAGTGCTGCTGCCCATGCTGGCTGAAGCCCGCAGCAACAAGAATATCCAGTTTGACCCCCAGGAAACGGTGTTCTATTCGGCTGATTTACTGAGTTTTATCACGCCTTACGAACTTCACCCGGTGCTGGGTAATTGGAGCAAGGGACTGGCCCAGAAGTTCAGCAGCAACCCCGCCGAAAGGACCACTTATCTTGGCTTTGTGGGGCTGATTTTAGCTGCCCTGGCCCAGGTGTTCCGCTTTCTCGGCAGAAAGAAATCTCCGCCAACTCCACCAAATAGGGCCGGGGTTGGTTTCTGGACTTTGAGCGCCGTATCGTTCGGGGTTTTAGCCCTGGGACCAATGCTGACAATCGGTGGCCGGACCTTCTTTACGGTTTTTAAGCTAAATATAGCGCTGCCCTACGCCTTCTTTTACTATTTGCCGTTCTTCTCGATTATGCGGACCCCGGCCCGGTTTGGCCTGCTGGTAATACTGGCCCTGGCAATCCTGGCCGCTTTTGGCTTCAAGGGGGTGAGTGAGTGGGTTGGGCAACGGCTGGGAAAACGCCACCAATCTCTAGCCGCCTGGATTTTACCGGGGCTGG
>JAYSYV010000814.1:0-1385 GCA_043727245.1 Chloroflexota bacterium
CAGGCCGGAGGAGTATTCTGGGTCCGGCGGGGTACTCACACCATACCGCTTAATTATGCCGAGATTCAAACCCTGGGACACCAAAGAGGCGCTACCAGCTGGGAGTTATTACCGGCCCGTAACGCCGGTTTAGAAACAATGGATCTTGATAAAGTCAGGGAATACCTGACCCGGCGTACTTCCCGACGGCAACTGCTCAATCATCTGGAAAACCTGCAGGAAGTGCTGGTTGCCCTGGGTTGTGCCGTTAAAACCTCCCAGGGTGAAATACGGCCGACAAACGCCGGCCTGTTATTTTTTGGTCTGGAACCCCAATTGCAGCTTCCCCAGAGTGAAGTGGTTTGTGTCTTATTTAAAGACGAAATAGGCGTAGGTGGTTACCTGGACCGGAAGATTCTTTTGGGCAATATAAAGGAACTTATCGACCAGACGGAACAGTTTTTAGAAGAACATCTAATAGTAGGGGCTAAAATCGAGGGCTGGAAAAGAATCGATTTACCGGAATACCCGGTAGAGGCTTTAAGAGAAGCGGTCGTAAATGCTATTATCCACCGTGACTACAGTAAAGAAGGAGAGATCGTTCGTGTTTTTAAGTATAGTAACCGCATAGAGGTTAGAAGCCCTGGCACCCTTCTACCCGGCATTACTATTGATTTAATGCAAAAGGGGCTGGTAGGTTCTAAACTTAGAAACCAGGTTCTGGGAAACCTCTTACGCGATTTGCCCGGTTATTTTGAACGGATCGGTAGTGGCATCCGGTTTATGCTGGAGGAAACACGCCATTTGGGAATGAGCTTACCCCAATTTCGTGAGACAGGTGAGTTTGTAGTGACCTTTTATAAAAATCCCCGCTTAACTCCAATTGAAAGTACCCGGCTAGTTCAACCGGTGGGATACCAACAACCCCTAGAAGGCTGGGGAAATAAAACTAATTTACCCGGTAAATTAGAAACTGTCAGTGTCAATAATGAACAGCGGCAGCGGCAGCTCAAAGCGATGCAGTACATACAACAAAACAGCAGCATTACAAATGGAGAATATAGCCAGTTAAACAATGTCTCCGACCGTACCGCTTTACGTGATTTAGAAAGTCTGGTAAAGGAAGGGGCTTTAAGAAGAACCGGCAATCGTAGATCAAGCCGGTATGAACTACCACACTAAAGTTACAAACAAATTGTTCAGGAAAATCCCACCTCATTTAGTTTAACTTAACATAAATATCACATCTTCTTTTTGAGAAAAGAGTTAGTAGCAATTATCACTACAACACTAACTTATAGCCTTCTCCGATTTGTTGCGTCAGAGTAAGTCGCAGTAAAGCCAGTTCAGAACTCAAAAGAGTTTTTAATAACCAGGGACACACAGCGGAAGAAAGTGTAAGCTGT
>JAYSYV010000815.1:0-1384 GCA_043727245.1 Chloroflexota bacterium
TGAGATTGCCAAGCGGAGTGGACTTTCAGAACGGATTATACGCAAATGGCTGCAGGCAGGTAGTTTCCCAGAGTACCAGCCTCATCCAAAACGCTACAGTATATTTGACGAGTATGCTGGTTATGTTCTTAAACGCTGGCAAGAAGGAGCCCACGATGGGCATCAATTATGGGAGGAAATAAGGACCCAGGGTTTTAAGGGTAGTGAACGAATGGTGCAGCGGTTTTTGCAACAGTTACGAGATAACAAAGGGCAACCAATTGAATTGCCACTGGCCTCGCCACTCTCCGGGCTAAAGGCCCGAAAAGCCGTGTGGTGGTTCATACGAAAGGCGAGCAAGTTAAGCGAAGAAGAAGCTGAGAAGTTACGGTTAATGCGGGAAGCCAGTGTAGAAGTAAATAAGATCTATCAAATAGTCCAGAGATTTATGGAGATGGTATGGCAGCGTAAGGGGGAGGGGTTAGAAGAATGGATAGCCGAGGTCAAAGAAAGTTTATATGAGGAAATGCAAAGCTTTGTACGAGGCATAGAAAGAGATAAAGCGGCGGTAGTGGCTGGTTTAACTTTAGCCTATTCGAATGGTCCGACTGAGGGACACAATAATCGGCTTAAATTAATAAAGAGGAGCATGTACGGTCGGGCCAAGTTAGAATTATTGAAACAGAGGGTATTGGCCAGGGCTTAAAAGGCAGGGTTTTAGGGGTAGGTACAGCGAAGTTGCGGAAGAGCCTTTCTTATTATCGCTCAACACCTATATCTCTTGATTGAGCAAATCCTTGATTCAAAGTGATTACCCCTTCCTTTTAATCCATTTTTAACAGGAGGAACTTTAAATTTGTCGAGTAGCAAAAATTTATAACTTTATAATTTTCCATATTATTATCACCTTTGAAAATGTCATAGGTACTTGCTAACGGAGGTGTCTATGCCATTGGTGTATAGTAAAAATATTGTGTAAGAGGTGGTGAGGTGGGTCGATTTGACCCCAAAATAAAGGCACGGTACTCTGTAGCTATTAATCAAAAGAACAAATTAGCTATAGGAGACTGCCGTGCCTGCTGATAACTTGCACTTTAACACAACCAAGAAAACTTCCGCAAATCCCCTGCCCAGCCAGGATCAGTTCCGCCAACAACTGCGCCAACGAGCTCGTGACTTCATCCGTTACCTTTTAGAGGTAACCATGCAGGAGGAATTGACCACCTTTTTACAGGCCGAGTTCGGTGAGCAGGGGAACGCGGCCCGTCAAGGCCAGCGCAACGGTTACTATACTCGCTCCCTTTTCACCGCTATGGGTAAAGTCGAAGATTTGCAGGTGCCACGGGACCGGGCCGGGCTGTTCCAAACCGAGGTCTTTGAGCGTTATAACCGCTACGAGCCGGAG
>JAYSYV010000816.1:0-4525 GCA_043727245.1 Chloroflexota bacterium
ACTTTGTACATACCTGTCCTCCAAATCAATTGCAAACACCAATTGAAATAAGCGGGAAAGAACTACGTAGAAACTGGACAAATTCTGAATGCTGCTTAAATTTATCACACATGTCAGAAAATAATTCCGACCAGTTTGAAATCAAATACTTACTCAAATTATAAACGCTTCCCAAGCCTGATGGTTGCAAAACCGAAACAATTCCCGTTTGGTATTACCTAACTGGGTATTATAATCTAACTAAATATACCCAATAGGGGTATATAACTAATGAACATTAATAAAATAAAAAGGGACTGACAATCGTTAACCATTTGACCAAACTGATAGGCGGGAAGATTACCGTTCGCAGCGAAAAAGGCCAGGGCAGTTGCTTCACCCTCTTTTTACCTTTGCCCGAAGAAAACGCCTGAGTTGTATTTCGCGTCAATTTAGGGTATAAAAGTAATAGTGGTAAGATAATAGATTGGATTTATGTGGTTAAAGATTGGAGCTTTGTCTGGAAAAATCAGCTACCTGGCCGGGCCAGGCTCACCTTCCCCGCACGCTCAAACTGGTTGGGGCAAATCTGGTAATTCTTCTCATCCTGGCGGTCAGCCTGGCCTCGCCACTTACAGTCCAACCGACTGTCCAGGCCGCCGATAATCTCTACTTCAATGAAACCAGCCAGAATCTACAGGGAAAGTTTCTTCAATACTGGCAATCGCACGGCGGTTTGCCCATTTTCGGTTTTCCGCTCACGCCCCAGTTCTACGAAAACGGCTATCTGGTCCAGTATTTCGAGCGGAACCGCTTTGAACTACATCCTGAAAAGGCCGGAACGCCCTACGAAGTGCTGCTGGGGCTGCTGGGAAGGGAAAAACGGGATGCCAGAATTGCCTTCAACCCGGTGGCTACCCTGGCGACCTCGCTAAAGGCCGAAAACCAGGGCAGTCTTTTTTTTAAAGAAACAAACTTCGGGATAGGCGGCGCTTTTCTGGATTACTGGCAGAAAAATGGCGGCCTAGCTCAGTTCGGTTTCCCTATCTCGACCGAAGAAACCGATAAAACCAGCAATTTGACTGTCCAATACTTCGAGCGAGCCAGGTTTGAGTTTCACCCGGAAAACCAGAGTACACCTTATGTGGTGCTTTTAAGTCTTTTGGGTCGGGAACGCGCCGCCAACCTCGACCCGGCCCTTTTTGACCGTTGGGCCAGCAACCCGACCCCGGCCAACATCGAGCTTAAAAAACCTAACGGGCCTATCCAGCCACTCAGTCCGCTGGTAGTCACCAGCGATACCGGCGGGGAGCTTAAGTTATTTGATGGACAAAACCGGGCTTATGCAGTCTACTCGCTTGCCGCGCATGTGCCGTTGACGATTTACCCCGCCGGTCGGCCCGGTCCGCAAGGAGCCATGCTCTACCGGGATAGCCAGGTTGTAGCCGGACGATGGGCCTGGTTTGAGATGGCCGCACCCCAGAACGGCATCAAAACAGGCGACCCGGTATGGGACGGGCTTTACCCACGGGTGAAAGGCTTCCTGGAAAAAGATGCCGTTACCTACTATTCGCCCATAGATAACAGTCCGGTTCTGGGCTACCGCTCGCCGGATACGCCTTTTATCTGGCTGCGCGACCACGTTTACCAGTCCAAGGGCTTCAGATTCTTCGAGAAAGACATGACTGGGGCGCTGAACTACTTCCGGTCCGCCCAGCACCCTGACGGCAGCTTTGACGACTATTTTCAATACTTTCCCGGCTCGGATGTCTATAAAGCCCAGATTGAAGTTGAAGCTGACCGCGAATTTTTGTTTGTCGAAGGAGTCTGGACGGCCTGGCAGGCCAATGGAGATGATGCCTGGCTACAGACCAGCTTACCGGCTATGGAGCGCGGCCTGGAATATACCTACACCGACCCCAAACGCTGGTCGAGCGAATACGGGCTGGTCAAGCGGGCTTTTACGATTGATACCTGGGATTTCGAGCAAGGCAGCCAGGGCGACAACGTTCGGCGCAATTTTGACGATAAGACGCGCTGGAGCATTATGCACGGCGATAATACCGGGCTGTATCACGCTTCCCGGTTGCTGGCCCGCATTGAACGCTATTTCGGGCGCGACCAGCAGGCTACAGCCTGGGACAGCCGGGCCGACCAGTTACTGGCAAATATTAACCGTTATTCCTGGAACGGCCAGTTTTACACGCACCAGCTACACCTGACCAAAGTTGACCCGACCGGCGTGGACGAGGCAACTCAGTTAAGCCTGTCCAATGCCTACGCCCTGGAACGTGGTACATTGACCACCGACCAGGCCATCGCCCTGATTAAGACCTACCAGCAGCGCCGGGTCGCGAACGGTTCAAAAGCTTTCGCGGAATGGTACAGCATTGACCCGCCCTTTACGCAAGGTTTCGGGCCGCCCGGCGAGTATGTAAACGGTGGAATTATGCCGCTGGTAGGTGGAGCTTTAGCGCGAGGAGCCTTTGCTTACGGGTTTGAAGATTATGGGGTGGATATTTTGCGCCGTTACTGGCAACTTCTGGACCAATCCGGCGGCTCTTTCCTGTGGTATCACCCCGACGGCACGCCCGGTATCGGGACCACCGCAACCTTACCAACGGACGGTTGGGGTTCGTCGGAAATGCTAAATGCTCTCACCGAAGGATTGGCGGGGGTAGTGGACCAGTATAAACTCTACCGTGAAGTCCACCTGGCCCCCACCTGGGCCATTACCGACCGCAACTCCGCCAGTGTCAGCCTGGGTTACGGAGCCAGTGGCGCGTATTTCAGCTACAACTGGCAGCGCACACCTGACAAAACTATCCAGATGGCCTGGGGCGGCGAACAAACCCAAATTGTCCAACTGCATTTGTTGTTGCCTGCCGATATGCCCGCGCCCGGTCAGCTATTGGTTGACAACCGGCCAGTTAACTTCACACTCTCCAAGATTCAAAATAGCGTCTACCTGGATGCCTTGCTGCCCGGTTCTGGCAGCCTGGTAATCTCCTGAAAGCCGGGCCGGTTTATAATGGCCGGCCCTGGCTCCCCCTCAGATTGTAGATAGTACTTTCTCACCTGGCAACCGGTACTTTTTAACGGACCGCTCAAGAAAACAAATCTCCGGCATAGGGAAAAAGTACTAGTACATATGGACCTAACAAAATTCGAGGCTGGGACTATTATGTCTATTGACTTTACTATAGGCTGACTCTAGAATTAAATTGATTATAGGCTCAAGCTATAAGAAGAAACTATTACACTCAGGTTAGAACTACAGGTCGAGGTAGCAGCGAAATGCGTACTGTTTTTATTACTCCGCTTCTCTGGAAAAAACTGAATCGGTCCGCTTTGCGCCGGGGCGAAGAAGGTCAAGCCCTTGTACTAATTGCTTTTGTGGCGATTGGCATGGTCGCCATGGTAGGACTAGCCATTGATGGCGGTCTGGGCTACCTGGAAAGTACCAGGCTCCAGCGGGCCGCCGATGCCGCTGCCCTGGCCGGAGTAATCTGGCTGCCGGATAACCGGGGAGTGGGTGATGCCCGCGCCCAGCTTGCTGCCGAAGCCAACGGAATTAAAGTCGCCTGCTACTACAATGCCAGCCTGACCCCTACTGACCCCTATAATCAACGCTGCCGCCGGTCTTCCTATACGGCTGTTACCCAGAACGGACCCGATCAGCGATACTCGTTCGATAGTGATGTACCACCGGGTCTGGCTATCCAGTATAAAGTAACTCTCTCCAAAATGCAGACCCGCTTCTTCCTGGGCGTACTAGGTTTTCCCAGCTACCCAATTATCCGAACTTCCACCGCCGAATATTTTCACCGGGTAAAATTTGGCAGTTCTTTTAATTATTATGGGTCAAACGGCGTTCTGGCCGACCATTACATGCGTTGCGATAAGAGCAATATGGCTGACTGCGATGGTAACAGCAATACTGCTTTAGATTTGCGGGGAGCCACTTACACGAAGTATGTCGTAATGCGCTGTGAGCAACCAAACCCGCCCTCACCCTGTATCGGTGGTTTCTGGGGCCATATGGCCGGTCAAGACCTGACCCATACCAGCGGAGATGCTTATAACCCAATCAGAGATGGTGGGGCTGCTCTTCAAGCTGGTCCAGGTGTCAATGGACAGAAGGTTAATTCGAATACTGGCTTAAGCACAGATTGTCTTCATACCAATGATCCAGGCACCTGGTTCGTCAATAATATTTTTTCAGCTCCCGGTAATAATTGCCCGGCTTACAATAGCAACACTATTCCACCTATAATCAATGGTGATATACATCCAGACAGCCCCAATGGGCAACGCAGTTTTGGTTCTGAAATAATAGTGGATGTTGACCAGGCGGCTATCTGGTCTTATATCGATACTCAAAGCAATGTCCAAAATCATACAAATTTAAACGTCACTATTTATGATGGTGCAGAAAATGATCAAGGGCAAAATGAAACATTTGGCACCGCTGATAACTATGGCCCTACCGGTTCTAATTATGGTAACACACCGCCATATTCAGGCTGGAATTTTCAAAATGTTA
>JAYSYV010000817.1:0-4523 GCA_043727245.1 Chloroflexota bacterium
GGAAGGGTGGTCGGGCCAAACAGGCCCGTCAAAAGCAGCGCAAAGACCAGGGTGGTAATTCCCTGACCAAGCCACCCAAAGGTCTTGTTCTGGTAGTGCATGTTCAAACAATATTCCTTGTTATAAAGTTAAAAATTGCATTTAAAATGCTTACGGATGAGCAGACGAATTAAGGGGGCCCGGATTGGTTGTTATAATGCCAAAATACCGCACTCGGCATAGTGTGTCAAGTGGCGAAAAGTACCAGATGTTCCGGGTAAGTAAAAGTAAGCCTTTCAAGGTCTGAAATACTAACGAACGAGATTGGGAAGTGGGTTCGCTATACTAAAGATTTTGCATGGGAATCAATAATATTAATCAAAGACTTCGCCTGCCCTTCATTATAAAAGACGGGGCCGAGTGCTTTTTGTCCGGGTTAGTAATAATCTCAGGCAAGAGGCTGGCAGTAGACCACCGAACCCTGGGGCAATTGCACCTCTTTTTAGCCAGGTGGGCCTTTGCCAGAGTGCCGAGGGAAAATCCCTGAAATGACGAAATAAAATTTCTCGCTTATAATGACATTCATGAAAAATAAGCATCAAATAAAACTTGCCGGTCTGGCCGGGTTGGTCCTGGGATTATTAACCCTGCTGGCGGCTTGCCAGGACCAGTCCGGCCAGACCCCTACGCCACCAATTAGCGCCGGGGCCGATGGCAATTCGCCCGGACCCACTGTTACGGCTGCGGTATCTTCATCTCCCCCTAATCGCCTCATTACGGCTACGGCTACTCCCACTTTGCCTCCAACCAGCCCGACTGGTCCGACTGTGGCCCCAGTTACGCCTACACCTTTACCTTTAGTGGACACCCAGGTCAACACCATCTTGAACCAGATTCGGCAGGCTACTCAGAAAATGGTGGTCGAGGCTAAAAGCTTTCGCTACAGGTTGCAACAGACCGGCGAACTTAATAGCGGCGGCAGTCTTAACCGGTTCGAGGCGGTAGGCAGCGGCGAGTTTCAGCGTCCGGCATTTCACCAGTTGCTAACTTTAAAGGTTTCCGGCCAGGAACAGCAAATCGAACTTTATGGCCGGGAGAATCAACTTTTCCAGCGAGTGGTTAGTTTGGTGGCATGGCGCAAGTGGCAGCCCGCTGTAGCAGGGCCATTTCCAGGGCTGGTCCAGGCTCAGGACTTCAAGGCCGCCGGACAGGAGAACCTGGACAGCCTGAAAACTACTAAATATAGCTGGACTTTCCCGGCCAGCCAGCTTTTGCCCACCAGCGGCCAACCGGAAGGGCTGGGGGCGCTTTCGGCAACTGGGCTTTACCAGGCGTTTATAGGAGATAAAACTTCCCCGGCCCAGGCGACTATCTGGGTTGATGACGCGACCGGTTTTATTGCTCGTTACCAGGGGACGACCACTTTTAACAGCGGCGCTTCCAAACTGAGCTACAGCGCAACCTATGATTACGCTGATTTCGACCTGGCAAGTGTGAAGGTTGAAGTGCCGGGGGACTTGCCAAAGTGAGTAAACTCTTTAAACTGCCCGGTTTTAGCCTCTTATTTATTTGCGGCCTTTTCAGCTTATTAGCCGCTTGCGGTGAGGAAACTCCCCGGCCCGATGCTTCACCCACGTCCTCGGTTAGTACCGCTGCTATCATCATCACCAAAACGGCGACACCTGTCCCGGCCACCACCGTTGCATCCTTCACGGCTACGCCACCACCGCCCACGCCCGTTGCTACCGCGACAGTGTTAACGGTTGCTTCAATCCTGGCCGCCACTATCAGCTCGCCAAAAGCTGAGGCGGTGGTGGGTGATTTGCCCGCTCCGCCACAGGGGCGCAAGCTGAATTTGACCCTGGAAATGCTCCAGCGTGTCCAGAAGAAGCTGATCGGAAAACCGGCCACCACCGATTTAAGCGGCCTGACTGTGGGTGCTTACGCCGCAACCGGCCAGCCTGTTGATGCTTTTGACTATTACCGGGTCGTAATGCCAGCTAAAGGCTGGACCGAGAGCCATAAATATGATAACCGCTTTGGGATTTATTTTGAGAAGGGCCGCCAGGTGGCGATAGTTAGTGCCATCGGTATTCCTGACGATACTACGGTAGTTTTCCTGGCCGGGTTCATTCCTGAAGTTCGAGGTCAGGTTAAGGGCGGGGAAGTGCTGGTTTTGCTGGGGCAAGGGCCGCTTGAAGCTTTTGAAATGCTTATAAAATAGTTTCCAGCAGGTAAGCCCGCACCGGTTCGCACTTGCCTTTGACCGTCACGGGCGGGATTTCCGAGGCTTTTATCCGGTCGGCCATCAGTTGGTAGACCGACTCGCTTATCAAAATCTGGTCGGGCTGGGCCGCCTGTTCTAAACGTTGGGCTACATTTACCTTGTCCCCGATGACAGTATAATCCATCAACCGTTCCGAGCCGACATTACCAACGATTACCTCCCCAAAGTTAATGCCAATTCCCAAACCCAACGCCTGTAACTTTGGGTCGGTCCAACCCTCCCGAATCCGCTTGAAGGCAATCTGCATATCCAGAGCGGTCAGTAGGCAGCGTTCCAGGTCGTCTCCGTAGGAAATCGGTGCTCCGTAAAAAGCCAGCACGCTATCTCCGAGATATTTATCGAAAGTACCTTTGTGCTTAAAGACCACCTCGGTAATATCCTGGAAACATTCATTAAGCACTTCGACAACTTTTTCGGCGCTGGTATTCTCGGAAAAACTGGTGAAACCCCGGATGTCGGCGAAAAGAATAGCTAACTCGCGTTTCTCACCGCCCAGCTTCATGCGTTCTTCGGGGTTTTGTAGAATTGTTTTGACAATTTCTTCGCTCACATAGCGATTTAACAGCCGCGACAGAAGATGCCGTTTTTGCTCGACTTCATTGTGCAAGCGGCGTATCCGCAACAGCGAACGGACCCGAGCCTTTAGCTCCTGGCGGTTGAAGGGCTTGGTCAGGAAGTCGTCGGCCCCGGCGCTGATGCCGCGCAATTTATCTTCCAGACCGTCCAGGGCCGTAATCAACACCACCGGAATAAAGCGGCTGGTTTCCCCGGCTTTAAGTTGTTCGCAGACCTCGAAACCGTTCATACCGGGCATCATAACGTCCAACAAAACCAGATCCGGCTCATTTTCAGTCACGAAGTCAAGTGCTTCGTACCCGTTGGCGGCGGTCGTCACCGTGAAACCGTCCGAAATCAACAAAGCTTCCAGCAATTCGACATTGGCCGGTATGTCATCAACCACTAGGATGTGAGCAATCGCCCGGTTGCCCTCCCGGCCATAGCCCGCCCCGGTGACTGGCCGGTTGGCTTCATGTGGGGCAGAGGAAGCTTGCTGGCCCAAGAAATCCATCATTTACTCCCACTATTTAACAATTTAACTCTTATCAGCCTTTATTTGGATTTTGACGCTTTATCTTGCAGGAACCGGGCAATCGTGGCGTGGAACAATCGGGTATCAATCGGCTTGGACATATAGCCGTTACAACCGGCTTCCATCACCTTTTGTTCATCACCTTTCATGGCGTGGGCGGTCAAAGCGATGATTATCAAATCTTTCAAGCTCTCGTCCTGGCGTAAAAGCCTGGTTGCGGTCAGGCCGTCCATGCCGGGCAGTTGAATATCCATCAAAACCAGGTCCGGCAGGCTGGCCCGGATAGCCAGAATACCTTCCTGGGCCGTTACCGCTTCCCGGACCTGATACCCTCGCGCCTCTAATAAATCGCGAGCTAATTCCATATTTAAAGGATTATCTTCAATTATAAGTATTTCCGCAGGCATTTTTACAACTTTGTCCATCAGAAAACTTTGAGCAATTTATAGTCAGGCTAATATTACAATGAATTTTAGCCTGGAGCGAGTCTATTATACTCGTAGTGGCTTAAAATTTCATTAATGCCCTATTGCAGGACGCAATTTTAATGTTAGTCTTTTAGCTGTTAACCAAGGTTATTTCACTTTTAACAAAAACCAGTATTTATCATTGGGCCAGGCGACTACTAATAGCCTGGATACCACGCAATAACATCTCACAGTATCCTTAACTTGAGCCTGGGATAATATTATTTACGGACTCTAATAAATGCCGGTTTACAATGAATTACCACGCAATTTGTAAACTGCCTGTAAATCAAATAAAGAGTTGAAACCAGTAAGAATTACGTGGTAAATTATAATTCGGCGCAAAACTCGCCTCCTACTATTATAGTTTTACCTTTTTTAGCTCAAAAAGACCAATTTATCTAAAATCAGGAACGCCTTTCTGGATTATTCCATAATTTAGTTCACAAGCGCCCACATTTGTTCACGTTTATTCTACTAAATAGTCCAGATTATATTTACAAAAACTCTAACAAAGTTATTGCTATTGAGCGGTTTTATGATACAATGAATTTACCAAACAGGTTATGATAATTGCTGTAGCACTGACTCGACCGAGCCAAAAGCGTTTACCAAACTACCGGGTTAATTATTAAAAACAAGGGGACACCTGCTATGACTACCGAAAAGCCTCCGAACCTTGAGGGTTTAGCGCCTATTG
>JAYSYV010000818.1:0-1381 GCA_043727245.1 Chloroflexota bacterium
AATACTTAAACCTGAAAACTTTAAGCAGGACCGGCGGCAGGCCAGAAGCCACTGCTGGGTGGGTTCTTGCCAGGTTGCTGCAAGCGGGAAGCTGCTTCCGAGTCACGTTCGCCAGGTTCGACGCTACCGGTACGGACTGGCAAGGTTGGCCGGAGGAAAGGCCGGGGTTGCGGGCGCTCTACATCAAAGAGCCGCTCAAACTCGTCACCTTCCAGGGTTTCCTTCTGGAGTAGCAGCTCGGAAATCTCGATAAGTTTATCCCGGTTGTCGGTCAGGATTTTCTTAGCGCGGGTATAACCACTGTCAATTAAAGCCCGCACTTCCTTATCAATTTCGTAAGCAACTTCGTCAGAGTAGTTGCGCTGTTCGCTCATTTCTCTACCCAGAAAGACCATTTCTTCGGCCTTGCCAAATGCTATCGGGCCTAGCTTTTTGCTCATACCGTAGCGAGTAACCATCTGGCGAGCTATAGCGGTGGCTTTCTCGATGTCGTTCGAGGCTCCGCTGGAGATTTCACCAAAGATAGTTTCTTCGGCGGCGCGACCACCCAAACCCCAGGCAATCTGGTCTTCAAACTGACTCTTGGTTCCCAGACCCCGGTCTTCACTGGGAAGGACCATGGTCAGACCACCGGCCATACCACGCGGAATAATCGTAATTTTGTGAACCGGGTCCACGTTGGGCAGCATCCGGGCCACCAGGGCATGACCGACTTCGTGATAAGCCGTAATCATCTTTTCCTTTTCGGTAATCAGGCGGCTCTTGCGCTCAGGTCCGGCCACGACCCGCATAATCGCTTCTTCCATCTCCGACATAGAGATAGTCTTGCGGTCACGGCGGGCGGCCAGGATTGCCGCTTCGTTGACCATATTCTCAAGGTCGGCTCCACTAAAGCCAGGAGTCTGCTTCGCCAGGACTTCCAGGGAAACGTCTTTTTCCAACGGCTTGCCTTTGGAATGGACTTCCAGGACGGCAATTCGGCCCCGGATGTCAGGCCGGTCCAGGATAACCTGGCGGTCGAAACGGCCTGGCCGCAAGAGGGCCGGGTCGAGTACGTCCGGGCGGTTAGTCGCGGCAATGATAATCACATTCGTATTGCTATCAAAACCGTCCATTTCGACCAGAATCTGGTTGAGAGTTTGTTCACGTTCGTCGTGGCTACCGCCCAGGCCAGCCCCACGCTGGCGGCCAACCGCGTCAATCTCATCAATGAAGATAATACAGGGCGAGTTGCGTTTAGCCTGGTCGAACAGGTCGCGGACCCGGCTAGCCCCGACACCGACAAACATTTCTACAAATTCGGAACCGCTGATACTGAAGAAGGGGACACCTGCTTCACCGGCAACAGCTTTGGCAAGCAAGGTTTTACCTGTGCCTGGTG
>JAYSYV010000819.1:0-4520 GCA_043727245.1 Chloroflexota bacterium
GATTGGATGTACCGCCACGAAGACTTTATACCACCCCAGGACGACTTTATTGACCCGATGGGCCGGGCGGTTTCGTTCGCGACGGTTCGCCACAAAATCGAGGCGGCCCATAATCTGAACATGGCGGCCCTGGCCTATGGGGCGGTTTACGGCGCGACCCCGGCTTTCTGGGAAACTCACCAGGATTGGGGCATTTATCAGGCCGATGGGAAACCCTACAGTCTGGAAAAACTCTTTTACCTCATGGACATTTCTCTGGACGGTCCCTGGTCTGAAAATATCCTTACTCAGTACGAAAAAGCCGTTACCCAGGCCGGTTTCGACGGTATTCACGTGGACCAGTACGGCTATCCCAAAATAGCCTACACCCGACCGGCCAATCCCAACGAAACACCCCAGACCCTTGAGCTGGCCCAACTTTTCCCGCCTATCATCAACGAAGCGGCCCGCCGAGTGGCCCGGTTGAAGCCGGAAGCGGGGGTCATTTTTAACGCAGTCAATAATTGGCCCATTGAAACTGTCGCTGCAACTGAGCAGAGCGCAGTTTATATCGAAGTCTGGCCGCCTTATGTTGAATACAAAAATTTACACAACCTGATTGTCGAAGCCCAGGAGTTCGCCAGGTCGAGCGAGAGTAAAAAGCAGGTAATCCTGGCGGCCTACCTGACACCTTTTTTACCGGAAGGAGCAAAAGTATCCGACAATGCCGACACCGATGAAGCGCCCCACGCTGGTAGCGGGTTAGCCCCGGCCACGCAGGCCGGAAAAATCGAAGGAGCCGAGAACGCGGCCCGGTTGGCGACCGCTACGATTTTCGCCAGCGGCGGCTTTCACCTGCTGCTGGGTGAAAACAACGGAGTGCTGGCCGACCCCTATTACCCTCTTTACGGCCATTTTCAGCCGGATTTTGTACTTCGGATGCGGCGTTACTACGATTTTGTGGTGCGCTACGAAAACATCTTATCCGACCCGACCGTCCGGCCTGTTGCGCTGGTTGAACAGCAGCTTGAAATTCGCAGTGGCGAAAATTCTATCGAGGTAAGCAGTACGGGAGAATCCGGGCAGGTCTGGGCCATTATGCGACACAGCCCGTGGTTTACCAGCCTTAACCTGATTAATCTGATGGGCCTGAGTAACAGCCTGTGGAACGCTTTTAAAGAAACACCCACCGAATTAACCGACCTGGAAATATCGTTTAACCTGCCCGCCAGTGAAGCCCAACTTATTAAAAAGGGCTGGTTAGCGTCACCCGACAGCCTCGAAACTGTCCAGGAATTAACCGTCCGGCGCGAGGAGTTAGCCGGTAATCGTCAGAAGCTTACCGTAAACTTGCCCCGGCTGGCTTACTGGACTTTACTCGTGCTAGAGCATGAAATTACTTTGTAATAGTTGAAATTTAGCGGCTTGTCCGATCGCAGAGGGCGTGATATAATTAGAATGTAAATGTACAGGTAAAGGGGAGTAGTTTTGGGATTATAAATCCCTTTCGATAGTTTCGACACACTGGCGAAAAAAGCCCGGAGCTACCGGCTGAACTTGAATTAAAGTTTTAGTAAGTGAGACTTTTACCTGACCAAGACCTTTCGAGGTTTATTTTGGTCAGGTAAAGGTCTCGTTTTTTAGTTTATAGGCTTGTAAAAAGGATTAAAAGATGGATTTCGCGCTGGCTCTCTCAGTTTTTGGTTTTATTTTCATAGCCGAATTGCCTGATAAGACCGCCATGGCCTCGATGGTTCTGGCGACCCGCTATAAACCGCTGGTGGTCTTCATCGGGGCGGCCCTGGCTTTTGTAATCCAGGTGCTGATAGCGATTCTGGTGGGCGGCCTCTTTGCACTGCTGCCAGAATCGCTGGTCCACCGGGGAGCCGGTGTACTCTTTTTAGTCTTTGCTTTCTTTATGTGGCGAGACAACGATGCTGACGATGAAGAAGCCAAAGAAACCAAAGCGGTAAAAGTGGCCGGGCAGAAATTCTACCAGGGCATCTGGGCCACTTTTTCGGTAGTGTTTCTGGCCGAGTGGGGCGACCTGACCCAGCTTGCCACGGCGACCCTGGCGGCTAAATACAACGACCCCATATCGGTCTTTGTGGGCGCGACCCTGGCTTTATGGGCGGTGGCGGGGATTGCGATTGTAATTGGCAGCAAAGCCAGCAAATTCCTCAAACCGGAAATCACCAGGCGGGTCGCTATAATTATCTTCGTCCTGCTGGGCCTGGCCCTGCTATTGGGGATTTTGTAAGCAACATAGCCAGGTTTTAATCAAAAGAGGGCAGTTGCAGGGGCCACCCTTTCATACTTCAATCGCTAATCGCTCAAACGCGATATATGTTTCTGGGACGGATTTTGCAATATTATAAACAGGTCGAACAGGCGACCGAGGGTGATAAATCCTTCGTGAAGAAGACTGGCAACCAATACTAAACTCTTAACAAGAGTTTAGCTCAAACTAACCGACAATTCTTTAAACTGTAAGATTAATTACATACCTGAGATAAACGAGAAGTTATAATTGTCAGGAGGACTTTTGATAACGAGAAGGCGCTTACAGTAAAGAGGGTAGGATTTTGAGTGGTTTATTATTTTATCTTGTAGCTGGAATATTATTGCTCTACATAGCCTGGGGAATCTTTTGCTGGCGCTTGTCTATTGCCAGGGCTAATAATCCTGAGTGGTTGGCGCTCGATGCTGAGGAAACCGACCAGGTGTTTCAGGAATTAGTCACAAGCCAGGCCAGGAGATAAAGATTAAGCCAGATTCACAGCAGGCCCGAAATTCCCCTGGACCACTAGCTCAGATATATTCGGTTTCGGACTGGAACAGGCAGGGAATATGCGTTAAAACCCTTCTATAATCAAGAAATCAGCCGAAGAATATTTTTCCCGGACAGCCCTGGCTTCCCGATATTCCGGGGAATCGTAAAAGGCATTGGCCTGTTCTAGCGACTCGAATTGTAAAATCACTAACCTTTTGGGAACCCACGAACCCTCCTTTACATCTACTTTCCCGTTCCTGATGATGGCTTTCCCGCCATATTTTTCTATAGCCGGTCTAGCCAGTTTACTGTACCCGGCATAGCCATCGGGGTCTTTTACATCAATATTGGCAATCACATACGCCGCCCATTACCTCGGTCATTTCTCTTATCTCTCGGACTAGTTCCAGAAAAGCTTGCAAAACAGGTGAAGGGTCGTTTGTGCGCCAGACTACCCCCAGCGTTAAAATTGGCGATTCAGCATAAAGGCTCTTTAAAAATTTAGATAAAAACGGATATTGGACATATTAGAGGACTTATTATAGCATAATTTAACTTGACTCCTTCCTCTCAATTCTTTTATAATTTTATTTCACGCCAAACGTTAGAAAAAGCACGCCCCATACGTACAACTTTTCTAAAAGGAGCGTGCTTTTTAACTCCTGAATTTGCCCAATTTGCAGGATTATGTTAATATAGGGTTAATCAATTACGCCTTTACAAGTAAGAAACTAATGACCCTGACAATTAAGGAGCAACTTTATTACTAAGAAATTCTTTTTTAGGACTGGTCTGCTTGCGCTTGGGCAGATACTGCTACTCGGCCTGTTTGCCGCTACTTTTACCAGCACACCCGCTCCGGCTATTGCCGCCGAAGATAATTGCCAGGTCTTTCCGCAAACCGGGATTTCGGTCTGTGGCCGGTTCATGTCCTACTGGCGCAACAACGGGGGAGTTGAGCAGCAAGGGCTACCCATCAGTCCGGTATTTGAGGAGAAAAATGCCCTGCCACCTGCCGGAGACGGTAAAGTTCATAAAGTCCAATACTTTGAACGGGCCAGGTTTGAATATCATCCCGAAAACCAGCCACCTTACGATGTGTTGCTGGGCCTCCTGGGCATGGACGAATTCCAGGGCAAATATAAAAACCAAAAAATTTCCGAAGTCATAATGTCCGAAGAGTGCCGGCCTTTCCCGCAAACCGGCAAAAAGCTGTGCGGAAGCTTCCTTGAATACTGGAAAAATCACGGTGGAATGGCCCAGCAAGGCTTGCCTCTCAGTGAAGTCTTCATCGAAACTAACCCGCCAACTCCATTGGGTGATGGGAAAAGCCACATGGTCCAGTATTTAGAACGAGGCCGGTTCGAGTATCATCCCGAAAACGAGTCACCCTACGATATTTTGCTGGGTCTGTTAGGGAAGAATCAGTTGAAAGCCCATTATGGCACTGGCCCGCTTCCCCCCGAAGTGGCTTATCCGCCGGACGTAACTACCGTACGGGTAGCAATCGCCACGAATGGAGCCAACCCCGATGCCGAGGAACTGGCTTTCCTGAACATGCTGAATAATTACCGGCAGGCCAACGGACGAAGCGTACTGCTTTTTGATGCTAATCTTTACCAGTCGGCCAGTTGGATGGCGAAAGATATGGCGACCAACAACTATATCAACCACACCGACTCAACTGGTCGCAGCGCCAGGGTCCGCATTAAAGCCTCTGGTTATCCCGGCCAGTGGGTAGGCGAAAATATCGCCGGTGGGTTTGCAA
>JAYSYV010000820.1:0-1380 GCA_043727245.1 Chloroflexota bacterium
GACAACAGCTTCTCCGGGAATTACAACCATCGGCGACCGGACTGCCCCGCCCCCGCTATTCACCAATGCACCGGGTACGCCCGGCCAGGCGGCCCTGACGACCACCCCGGCCACTATCACCAAAAGTAGCGGCGAAAAACTATACCTGACGATTGAGTTGGCCCGGACCGACCAGGAACATGAAACCGGCCTGATGGGGCGGCAGAGTGTGCCGGACGACACCGGGATGCTGTTCATCTTCAAGCAGTCGGGCCGGATGGCCTTCTGGATGAAGGACACGCCTCTACCCCTCTCAATCGCTTTTATCGCGCAGGACGGTAAAATCGTGGATATTCAGGACATGGAATCTTATTCGCTGGATAATCACGCGCCAAATCAGGATTATATTTACGCCCTGGAAGTTAGCAAGGGCTATTTCACCCGCAAAGGAGTCAAGCCAGGCGATACTTTTACTTTCAAAAGTTAGTTAAATTAAAATACTCCGGCCTTTTAGCCGGAGTATTGGTTGGTTCTCCCACAAATTCGCTGATAAATTTAGCCTTTAGTAAATCCGCTTTTCCAGTTCCGTGCCTTTAAGAATGGTAATACGCTGGCGGTCAATGCTGATAAAGCCGCGCTCCTGGAAGGCTACCAGTTGGCGGTTGACGCTCTCGCGGGTAGTACCGAGCATGTTAGCAATATCCTGCTGGGTCAGGCGCAAATCAATTTCCAGAGCGCCTGATGGCAGCGTTTTGCCGTGAGTGGTACTCAGTTCGAGCAGTTTCTTGGCGAGGCGGGCCGGTATGTCCAGAAAAACCACGTCCTCGACCAGATTATCGGTCCGGCGAATACGCCCGGCCAGCGCCCGGATAATGCCCAGCGAAACGGTTGGGTGCTTGCTGATAAAATCCACGAAATCCTCGCGGTGCAGCACAAAAACTTCGGTCAGGCCCGCCGCTGTGACGGTTGCCGAACGCGGCTTGCCATCGAACAGCGACAACTCACCGAAAAACTCCCCACTACTGAGGATAGAAAGAATCATTTCAGTGCCGACTTCGCTAGGAACACTGATTTTCACAGTACCTTCATTAATAATGTACATGGTAGTACCCGCATCGTCCTTATGGAAAATGGTTTCGCCAGGGCGATAGGTACGGCGTTTCAGGCGACCGAAAAGCTCGTGCAACTCTTCGGATTGCATCTGAGAGAAAAAGGGTATACTTGCTAAAAGTGTTTCGTCAGAAGCCATAATTACTTTTATATCCCCACTTTTCTAAAGGGTGAAAATCAGATTCCAGGTAACACAGCCAGGCTTGACCGGAGTTTAGGAGCGCCGACCGGGCCACAGAATAATCTAATCCCCTGTTAAAAACTTTCAGCGCACCTGGCAATCGGAAAACA
>JAYSYV010000821.1:0-1380 GCA_043727245.1 Chloroflexota bacterium
CCGCCAATTTTGACCCTGGGGAAAGCTTTGGTAGCCCCGGCCACCGAATAATCGTACAACTTGCAGTATTCCTCGACTGTGCCGCGCCAGTAATGGGTAATATCCGGCTCGTTCCACAGCTCAAAATACCATTGGGCCACCTCGTCCGCCCCGTAGCGTTCGACCAGATGAGCAACAAAGGCTTCGACCAGATTCTGCCAGCGGTTATAATCTTTGGGCGGAAGCTTCCATTTGCCATTTTCGTAATCTTCTTTGCCGAGGTCCAGGTCCACGGTTCCCTTGCCGCCAAAGCCGGTGTAAACCTTTTTATCACTTGGCACGAGGTCGAACGGCAAAAAGCCCAGTTCAATCAGCGGGTGGAAATTATTGGAAACATAGGCATCGTAAATCTGGTCCAGGATTTCCCAGTTATAGACCGGGTTGCCCTCGGCATCTTCCCGGTAGACATTGGTCGAACCACCCGCCGGATAGCTCAAAGCGTTACCGCTGGTAAAGGCGTTATGATTGCGGACGTAATAGGGCTGCTCGACCACTTCCCGGTTGAGCATGGCTAACAGGTCTTTGCCCTGGGGAGTGTAACTCCAGTTAATTTCATCGAAGCCAATCGAGGTCCAAATGCGGTTCAGTTCGCCTTCCGAAGCGGCGAAATCTACCTGCACGACCGCCGGTTCCAGATTCCCTTTTTCGTTATCCATCAGAGTTTCCCTTTTTCTTTAATAGTAGCCAGCGGTAATCGTGGGCATCTCTAACCTGTCATTCCCATAAAAACAGGAATAACTGGAAATTAATACCCACTGATTTCTGGCTACTGACTATTCCCCCTGAACTACTGCGCGGCCTTCAATTTGTTCAGCGCGGCTTCACAATCGGCAACCGCCTGGTCAACCGTGGCTTTGCCGGTTATCACATTAACCACCGGATTGTTAAAGACGGCCTGACTTTCGGCTTGACCCATATAAGGCACGTTGCCAAAGACCGGTCCGGCGTAGCGTACGGCCGTTTTAAGCTGGTCAATCATGACCTTCTTGATGGGGTCTTTCTGGTAAAAGTCGGTGTTGATGCTGGCTTTCAGCACCGGCAAAGCGGCCCCACCGGTCTTCATCATATAATCCGAGTACCAGGGGTTCTCATACATGTACTTGATTAAAGCCTTGGCTCCTTCGGGGTTCTTGGATTTAGCGAAGGCAAACAGGTGAAAGCCTCCCAGGAAAGACCGGGTGGTATCGCCCTTGGTCTTGACCGGCACATTCACCGCGCCGATATTGGCCGCGATATTGGGGTCAATTCCCCGGATGTCCTCAAAGGTCTGGCCGTTGGTATACATCATGGCGACCTTTTTCAACTGGAAAAGCTTGATGACTTCCGCGCCCTTGTATGTTA
>JAYSYV010000822.1:0-4515 GCA_043727245.1 Chloroflexota bacterium
AATCCGGGCTTTTCTTTGGGGCGTGCCGCTTGCCCTGATTTGGTCCAGCAGCAAATTTGTCAGTAAGAAATAAGCCAGGTGATTGGTCGCTAAAGTCACTTCCAGGCCGTCTTTGGTCAACTTGCGGTGGGTGTTGGTCGCGCCCGCGTTATTGATCAGCACGTGCAACCGGTCGTATTTACTTTTGAATTCGCGGGCAAGCTGGCGAATAGACTCCTGGGAGGAAAGGTCGGCCAGCAGCAGGTCTACTTTCTGGCTGCCGGATTTGGCCTGGATTTCGGCCTGGGCCGCCTCGCCCCGGGCCTGGTTGCGGCAAACCATTACGATAGTCGCTCCCTGGCGGGCCAGTTCGGTGGCGGTCGCTTTGCCGATACCGGAGTTAGCCCCGGTAATCAGGCAAACCCGGTCTGTCATATCGGACGTTGCTGCTGTGGTCAAATTCTTTCGCTCCCATCCGGTTAAAATTAGTGTTGTAAATTCTCGACAATGAGGGCAATCCCCTGGCCGCCGCCGATACAGGCACTGGCAATTCCGTAGCGACCACCGCGCCGCCGCAACTCGTAGAGGACGCTCAGGGTAATCCGAGCGCCGGAAGCCCCTAACGGGTGGCCTAGCGAAATAGCCCCACCGTTCACGTTAAGGCGGTCGCGCTGGATGCCCAGGTCTTTTTCGACCGCGCAGCACTGGGCCGCGAAGGCTTCGTTTACTTCTACAAGGTCAATATCTTCCAGGCGCAAATCGGCTTTTTTAAGGGCTTGCCGGATAGCCGGGGCCGGGCCGATACCCATAAGGTTCGGCGGCACACCCACTATGCCCCAACTAATTACCCGGCCCAGCGGCTTCAGGTTGTGCTGGCGGGCGAAGTCGGCGCTGGTTACAACTACGGAGGCGGCTCCATCGGTAATACCGCTGGCGTTACCGGCTGTAACGGTTCCTTTATCTTTGATGAAGCGGGCAGGTAGTCGGGACAGGGCTTCCATAGAAGTATCAGGCCGGATACCCTCGTCCCGGTTCACCATTTTGACATTACCTTTGCGGTCCTTTATTTCAATCGACACGATTTCCTCACCCAACCGGCCACTTTCGGTCGCGGCCAGGGCCGATTGGTGGCTGCGAAGGGCGTATTCGTCCTGGGCCAGGCGGCTGATGTCGTACTGCTGGGCCAGGTTTTCGGCGGTGATCGCCATACCTTGACCGGTATAGCTGTCAATCAGGGCTTCCCAGAGCGAATCTTCCAGCTTGCCGCCCTGACCCAGCGTTAAGCCCCAGCGAGCGCCCCGGATAACGTGGGGAGCCTGGCTCATGTTTTCAGCGCCACCGGCCAGGGCGGCCTGGCTTTCACCCAGTAAAATACTCTGGGCCACATTTATGATGGCCTGGGAGCCGCTGCCGCACAGCCGGTTGACCGTCAGGGCCGGTACTTCGATTGGCAACCCGGCTTTCAAGCCGACATGGCGGGCCAGGTAGATAGCATCCGGGCTGGTCTGCAAGACATTGCCAAAGACCACGTTATCTAATTCGGTCGGGTCTACGCAGCTGCGTTTAATCGCTTCCTGGCTGGCGATAACCCCCAGGTCGGTGGCGGAAACATCTTTCAAAGAGCCACCAAAATTACCAAAAGCGGTCCTGGCTCCCTCAATAATAACGACTTCACCTGGCATACTACGCCTCTTTTCGTGCCTCTTAATAACTAAAATCCAAACTTTTCAGTTGCCTCAATTATAACAGCTTACTTTGGGAGCCGCCTTTTAATTCCCGATTGAAAGGTCCGGCTATCTTCAGTAAAGACTTCTAATAATTAAGCGGCTTCTTACAATAGCTCAAATCTTAACTTATCAGGTAGCACAAACAATACCCCCGGCTTTGCACAACGGGCCAGGTTGATAAAAGGGCTATAAATGTGATAGATTGGCCGCAGATGGCAGGCGGGCCTTGCCGCTTCGGTTATCCTGTTTCAACTCGGGCTGAATAATTTCCTTAGCAGGTCAATATGACGCAAATCTCCCAATCTCCTACCGAAGATGCCGGGGCGGCGACCTATAACATGGTTGACGCTCGCAATCTCCAGAAGAATTATTCCGGCCAATCCCAACCGGCCCTGGAAGACTTTTCCCTGACCATTCCCGAAGGCCAGATTTTTGGCCTTATCGGGGCTAACGGGGCCGGAAAGACCAGCCTCTTGAAAATCCTGGCAACCCTGGTCAAGCCGGATAAGGGTGACGCTTATGTGGCCGGGTACTCGGTCAGGCGCAATCCCCAGGAGGTCCGCCGGATTATCGGTTATATGCCCGACCATTACGGGCTTTACCAGGATATGCAGGTTGAAGAATACCTGGATTTTTTCGCGGCCTGCTATGGCATCCGGGGTAAAAAGCGCAGCCGCCTGATTAACGAATTGCTAGAACTGGTGGACCTGGGCGACCGGCGCAAAGAGGAATTGCGGAACCTTTCGCGAGGTATGAAGCAGCGCCTATGCCTGGCCCATACTCTCGTCCACGACCCCAAATTGCTGCTGCTCGATGAACCGTCCAGCGGCCTGGACCCTCGCGCCCGTGTCGAACTACGCGAATTATTGCGCGAATTAAGCCATATGGGCAAGACTATCATCTTGAGTAGCCATGTCTTGAGCGAAGTACAGTTGATGTGCGACACGCTGGGAATTATGGCGCGGGGCCAGCTAATCAGCTTTGGCCCGGCTCAGACCGTTGTCAACCAGATCGAGGCTTTGCCGCGCCGGGCTATCAAGTTGCGAGTTTTGAGCCTGGATGACCTCAAACGAGCGTCCGACCTGGCGGCGGCTTTCCCTAGCCTGTTAAAAGGCAGTCTGCGGGTGGATGACCAGAATCTTACCCTGGACGTGGTTATAGATGGCGACGACCGCACCAGCGCGGCCTTCCTGACTCATCTCACTATCTCCGGGGTGGTGGTGGCCCAGTACGGCCAGAGTACTGCCCGGCTGGAAGAACTTTTTCTTAGAAATTAGAGGCGATTATGGCCCGTATTTATCTATCCTCTTTGAACCCGGTAGCCTTGCGTGAGATGAAGTCACGGGTGCGCGGCCCACGGACGGCAGCCCTCTTTTTTACCTATCTGGCGGTCCTGGGGCTGTTTATCTTTGTGGTGTATCTCAGGAAAGGGGCTAACGCCAGTTACAGCTATGGCGGCACTCTTTTAAGCGGCAACTATGGACCGACGCGCAATTTTGAAACCGGCCAGGATATTTTTATTTCGATTTTTCTCTACCTGATTTTGATGGTTGCGGTGATAACTCCGGCCATCTGTGGGGGTCTGGTAAGCCGGGAGATGGAGGAAGGCACTTTTGATTTGCTGCTGGTGACACCGGTTAAGGGCCGAACGCTGGTCTACGGCAAGCTAATCGGGGCGGTTGGCTATCTGTTTATGCTGATACTGGCAACTTTGCCTCTGACAAGTATTATTTTTATTTTTGGCGGGGTGGACCTGGAGGATGTGGCTGCCGGTTACGCCATAGTGCTGATGGAAGCGCTGGTTTTTAGCATTATCAGCCTGTTTTTTTCGGCCTTGTTCCGGCTGACCAATATCGCGGTCATCTTTACCTACTTTATCATTGCGATTTTGCTGCTGGGAGTGCCGGTGATCAGTAGTAGCCTGGTAGCTTCGATAAACGCCGACCCGACCCGGTTAGCCGCCACTGGCTTTCGGATTGACCCGCGCAACGACCCGGATTTTGATTTACCCAAGCGCATTATGGTCTTAAATCCTTTCGCCTCGCTGGGTTCGGTGCTGGCTTCGAACGCGCCCTACCGGCCCAGCAACGGCGACGATCTGCAAATGTTTCCCAACAGCCGCCTGTACTGGGGCAACCCTACAGTCTATTACGGTACGCCCACTTTTGCACCCAGCTCAAACGCCCGCCAGCGCTATGAGGATGCCAAACTGCCCGTATTACCTTTTGGGCTGGCGCTCTGGCAGGGTTATATGCTCGTATACACCGCTATTGGCCTGGTCTTTTTGCTTCTTAGTATGGGGGTGGTTAAACCGTTGCCGGGTGGGACAATCTATGTACCCTTAAAGGCCATAGGCTTGCTTAGAAAGTTATCCCTTCCGAAAAAAGGCCGCCATGCCGAAGTGAAAACTAAAAAGGCTATACCGGCTATAGTCACCTCTACTGAATCCGTCCATATAGTTACAACCACGCTGGAAGCAAGTATACAAGAGGCCGCAATTGCACCGGAAGAACCCGTTCAAATCGCTACACTTGCATTAGAGGAACCCCTTCAAGATGTTATAGCTACAGAAATAAAAAATTCCCAGGAAGTAGAAACTCCCCAGGAAATTTCTCCGGCCCAATCCGCCGAAATTATTTCGCTACTACCAGCGAAACCGGTCCGCGAGGCTTTAGGCTAACGTTTTCTGATTACTACCCTTAAAAAGTCAGGCCATCCATCACTTTGCGGGCCGCCGGGACAGCCGTTTCGGTGCTAAACCCGGCGTTTTCCAGACTAACTACCACCACATATTTTGGCTTATCAGCCG
>JAYSYV010000823.1:0-4514 GCA_043727245.1 Chloroflexota bacterium
GCTTGAAACTGCCAGATTATCCTGGCTGCTCTCGCTTGGGGCTGTAATGGCCGGAGCTGGCGCGGGTGGTTGTAATTCTTTGTCCGGAACCGGGAAAATTTCCCCCTTGCGACCAACTACCGCCACGATAGCTAATACTATTACCGCCACCAGCACCCATAATAACCAATCTATATCTATACCAGCCCCGATGTCTTCGGCGGCTCCAACCGGCAAGCGGAATTTAATCTTGTCCTGACCAAAATCAGCCCCGCTTAACTGGATAAACCAGTGACCGTTGACCCCAAACTGCATATTCGCCTGGTACTCGCCTGGCGTTCCGGTTGCTTTCAAGGGAATCGGGCCAATATTGGGGGTGCGCGGCCCGTTGTGTTCTTTCTTGACCTGCCCACTATAATCGCGAGTGCCGGTCAGATTGAGTTGCAAGTTGCTGGCGGGCTGGCCTTGCCGGTCTGTCACCTTAAACTTAAAGGTTAAATCCTTGAGGGCATCGTAATTCCCACCCGCTTCGGGCGAAACGAAGCTGATCGTGTAGTTGCCGACTGTTTGGATACGAAGCGGATCGGTAAAGTCTTCCGCCGCCGCTATGCTGCTAAAACTCAGCAGTGCGACCAGGGCCACCAAGGCGGTAAAGCCCCGCTGCCGCCAGGGTTTGAAGAAAAGAATTCTTGGTTTTGTCATTATAAATACCTGTCAGGTGGCCGGTGTAATAGGTATGCCGACCGTAAAATAAGCGTAGTTGCGCCCGCCGAACATGCCGCCGGTCGGGGCATCTATGCTATATTTGCCGTCCGGCCAGGCGCTACCGTTGGCCGGAGTAAGTGTTAAGCTGTAGAACTTGTCTTCTTTTAGATATTGAGATTGCCTGGTATATCCGCCCTCAATTTGCCGGTTCTTGTTGGGACCATCCAGGAAGGTAACGAAATAATTTTCGGGGACTTCTAGCTGCTTGGTGGCAAATATGACTTTAAAAGCCTTCCCGGAGGGAAGTTGAGTAATTTCTTGTTGGTCGTACTCGCCCGGTTGAGTGGCGATAATCAACTCGCGGTAGGTCGTTTCCCCATCCACCTTTAGATAGATTTTATCCTGGTAGAGCTTGTCGTTCATCACGTAGGGCTGTAAATAAGGTTCGTTCACACCAACAAAAAGCATTATCAGGCTGAAAAGGACCATTACCCCTAACATCGCCCCGACCAGTACGAAGGCCAGCCGCCCGGCGAAAAATCCGATTTTGGTTTCGCGCCCGCCGTAGAGGAGGCCGTGTTTCTTTTGAGGTGGTGGGTCTGGTCGGCCATCGCCCTGGCCGGTTTTTGGTGGGTCTATTACTTGCATCTGACCTTGTTACTTCCAGGGAACCGAAGTTGCTACGTCCTGCCACTCCGGCTTCATAAAATGGTTGGGTAGTTTCTAACCGATATTTTCGTAGACCATCACGGTCAGCGGTTCGGTTTCAGTCGCGAGTTGTTCTTCGAGTTCGCGGATAGTTGGCTGGCGAGTATACGCCTGTAAATCGTCCATGGTGGACCATTCGGTGAAAATGGTAATTACCACCTTACCGGAGGGATTTACCGACCGCCAGACCGCCGTGGAAACCAGCCCGTTCATGGACTGGGTAATAAATTTGCGACCGCTTATAACAGCTGAATAAACCAGCTTACCCGGCCTGAATTCATCGGCTTCTTCGCGGGTCAGTGCAAAGGTGGTTGTGCGTATAAACGCCATTTCTCTAACTCTCCTTTGTAAAACCTACCGGTAGGGCAGGCTTATCGGCTCAACCTTATCAGGTGGGCCTGTCAGGTGGGGCTGCCGGTAGGTGCTGGCTCACTTGGTGAAGTGATTTCCCAACGTCAGGTTTACCCAGTTATTACCAACGCCTAAAAAAATGGCAAACATCACCAGGCCAAAGAAAATCATCAGGCCGAAAAGGAACAGCAACATCAAAGGCAGTCCCCCGTCATCGGCTTCATGGGGTTCAGTTGTAAAGGAAACATCATCTTCCGGCAAGAGAATCATTTCCTTGATGCGCTGGAACCTGTCACCGGGTTCTACACGGCCAACTGACTCGCTTGAGTGTGGGAATTCGTGTTCACCTTTTTGCATTTTTTCCATAAAAGCTTCTCTGCCTCATTCTCCACTTGTAAAGTTTAATACTTGACACCGGTTATAATTCCATTTACTACATAGGCCGCGATAGCAATCAATACTACCGCGTACAGCACGATTAAAAAGGCGGGCAACCGGCCATAAGCCGCCTGGACCTGCCCTGCGAAGTCCTCAGCGGTCCGTTCAAACGGGATTTGGTTCTCGCGTTTGCTTCGACCGCTGCGCGCCCACAGCCAGATTAACACGCAAAATAGGACCGCGAAAGCAAGTATTATTCCGTCTATCAGAATATTTTCCTGCCAGGGTTTTATCGAATCAGGTATAGGGGTACCCTGGGCCAGGATTTCCAAAAATAAGCGTTGCATCTAATGTTTCTCCCTTGCCGTTTAAGCTTCGGTTAAGGCGTATTTGTCCAGTTCGTCCCCGTCTTCATCCAGGAGCGCGTCCAGAAGCATTTGATTTTTGATTTGCTCCGGGTTTTTTAACTCTCCGTTGGCCCAGCTCCACATAACCCCCAGGCCGGTCATAAGCACAAAAATCATGGCAATAATTAGCATGCTATCGGCAGAGGCCAATTCATCCCCGCCGACTCCATCATGGGCGAAGGCGGGGACGGTTAAGACCAGTAGCAGAGCAACCACGCTCAAAATTGAGATTAGCAGTTTTCGCTTCATACTTCTTACCTGTTACTTCCTGATTACGAAAGGGTAAATAACCGTTTACCCCGTTTAGTTAAAGCCCTCCTGTGCCAGCCTATTTTGTAGGCGTGGCCCCAGGGGTATTGGCGACCGGAGTAGTAGATGCCCCGGCCCCGGCGGTCGGACTGGTGCCTGCTGTCACCGTTGGCACATTCAAGTTCTTGCCGTACTGGAAATCTTCATTAGTCTGGTCGTAAGGAGCCGGTTCAGGCCCGGCCAATCCACCGCGCACTACCATATTCGGGTTAAGCTGGTCGTCCGGCACAGTTAAACCGCCGTTAGGGATTGTCCGCAAGAAGTTAATCACGTCCCAGATGTCCTGTACAGTTAGATAGTCGCCCCAGGCTGGCATCGAAGTACCCGGTAGACCAAAGAGCAAGAAATGATAATATTGTCCCTCGCTGTGTTGCTTTTGCACCTCGGCGTTGGTGAAATTGAACGGTTTAGGCTCCATAAAGGCTGCTGCCGGACCATCTCCGGCCCCGCTTACCCCGTGACAACCGATGCAGTTGGTAACGTAAACCTGTTTGCCGTGTAAAAGGCTGCGTTGAGTCGGCGGTACGGCGCTCTTGGTGTTGACCCAGGTCTGTGGAACCAGAGTTTTGAGATAATCCAGATGGCTCTGGGCGTAAGTTGCGTCGTTTGCTACACCCTGGGAGCCGGATTTACCTTGCAGCGAAGTAATCAGGGCGGTCTTTTCGGTTCTCTGGACATTAGTCCGGGCATCGGCGGCTTTCTGGCCCAGACCCTGGACATAGGCAATCAGTTTGTTGGTTTCCTCGGTGGTGAGAAAG
This sequence comes from Chloroflexota bacterium, assembly GCA_043727245.1. GTDB lineage: Bacteria > Chloroflexota > Chloroflexia > Chloroheliales > Chloroheliaceae > 54-19. The sequence continues at coordinate 3,596 of JAYSYV010000823.1, forward strand.
CTGAACTGAGGCATAATCGAGTTTGGGCTGGTGTAGCGCGGATTGGCGAAGTGGGCGCGATGCCAGTCGTCGGGATGGACCCCGCCTTCCTGAGAAAGGTCCGGCCCGGTCCGTTCAGTGCCGAGCAGCATGGTTTTCTGGAAGACATAATCACCGGCCTGGGCTACTCGCAAGGCCGGACCACCTCCGGCAGCGGTCCAGTCCTGGGGCCGGACGTACTGGCTATGGCAATAGACGCAACCGTTGCCCATATAAATCTGGCGGCCCGCTTCTTCGTCGGCGGTCAGTGGCCGGGCCAGGTCGGAAGGCAAGGGTTGGAAAGTGAGGGTCGAAACCCCTAACGTCATAAAGACTACTGTTATTACAATCAGGACCGCACCTGCCAACACTGTGCCAAACGTCATCTTCATAGTGACTCCTCAGAGCTTACCATTCCGGGCAATCTTCCTATTTAGTCGGTGCCGGAACCGTCGGCAGGTATTTGTTGGCGGTATCAATGGACACCATACTATTGTAAACTAGCAGGGCAAAGACAATAATCAGGAACAGGAACACCAGCGCCATCAGCATTAACTCCAGTGGCAAACGCCGCTTATTGTCGCGCTCATACTTCTCAGGATGGTATTTATCCTGTATATTCCCTGTCGGTATAATATCGGGTGGTTGCGACATTTCATTTCTCCCTACTGAATAAGTTTCAGATTGCCAGGTACAAGTTGAAAATAGCTTCGGTCAGGAGTGGGTTGCCATCCCTAACCGACCCCCATTATCTATGAACCAACTTCCGCCAGCGATTGCTCCATTTGAGTTTGTATGCGTGGACCGCTACGGACCGTCTTATATATATTGTAAGCCTGAATGTAAGCGCCGATTACAACCATTGAGCCGCCGATGGCCCGGACCGCGAAGTAGGGTTTTA
>JAYSYV010000824.1:0-1378 GCA_043727245.1 Chloroflexota bacterium
TTCCTATATGTAGAAGACTTTTGTAGGTTTAGCACAGTATATTGTATGGGAAGCGAATATTTTCTTGCTTAAAGTCCTAAAACCGCACTATTTTCAGGCCCGAAGGTTGCAATAATTATGCAGTGTACAATATTTAGTATGGTTTTAGACCTTACACCCTATATGTGGGATGTCTACTTAAAAATTAAATCTAAACGTCAAATACATTAGTGTATTAACAAAAAAAACAGGGGTTAGCGGTTTTTGAAGGATAGCAGCCCTCAAAATTCTCCCGAGTTAAATAATTCCAAATTAAGCCAGGAAGTGGATTTAATCCAGGCGGCTTGCGGGGGAGATGTTGAGGCGTTTGGTACGCTCTATCAAAGGTATGCCGAACGGGTCTTTCGCTATATCGCTTACCGGGTACGTACACCAGCCGAAGCTGAAGACCTGACTGCCCAGGTATTTTTGAATGCCTGGAAAGCAATTTTACGTTACAAACCTCAGGAAGCTCCTTTCTTAGCCTGGCTCTACACCATTGCTCACAATCAAGTTATCAACTAAGCTAAAAGTAAAGCCCAAAATACGGCTTTTACTTCTATAGATGCGGCTTATAACCTGGTTGATAATAGCCACTACAATAGCCCGGATGCACGGGCCGACAAACTGACCGAATACGAAGCATTGAGGAAAGCTGTACTGAATCTACCCATAGACCAGCAGCAGGTAATCTTCTTCAGGTACGTGGAAGAACTGGGCCACGCTGAGATTAGTCAATTGATGGGAAAACCGGAAGTTACCGTCAGAGGAATATTGTTCAGAGCGCACGAAGGGTTACGTAAATACCTGAAACGGGAGAGTATTTTTGGAGAAGCCAGCTAGCCAACTAGTTGAAGAAGCCGTAAATGCAGTTAAAAAGGGTGAGATAAGCCTGGAAACAGGAGCATCTCGCTTTGGTGCGGCCTGGATCGAAATCAAGAGCGAAGTCGTGCTAATTCTCGACCTCGAAGAAGCCGGGCAGAATTTCAAAACCCAATTTCCCGCCCCTAATCTGGACAAAATTTGGTCAGGCATATTACCTGATCTTACTCTTATCCAGATTCTTCCCCTAACGGGCAAAGCCGCGACCTCTATCCCGGCCCAGCAAAGCGGAACTTTAAGTCTGCTTGAAACTGAGGGGACACCGGCCCCGAAAGTAGTTCCGCTTCAAAATGTAGCGTCCCGCAGCGCACCGGCCAATGTATCGTTTTTCAAGAAGTGGCGTAAACCTCTCAGCGTGGCCGCCGCAATTTGTCTGATTGCACTCCTATCTATGGGGAGCCTGGTGGGGGTTGCCAGTGCCAGCGCGCCGGGAGATTTCTTCTATGGTGCAAAACTCTGGCTGGATGGAGCCAGGCAG
>JAYSYV010000825.1:0-1378 GCA_043727245.1 Chloroflexota bacterium
CTAGCCTGACCAGGCCGGGATTACCTTCTTGTTACAACAGGCTGGTAAATCCTGGCCTTTTTTATATCATCTGGTAAAATAAGAATGTTACCAGATGTAGGCTGACCGTATCCGGTCGGAAATTGCTGGTTTGAAGTTTCAGAAAGATTAGTTTATGCGAACTGCAGAAACTAATGGAACGATTGATGAGCAGGGCAACCTTGTAATCCCGATGCCCACTGATATTCCCCAGGGCGAACACCGGGTAGTGATTGTGATTGATGTCACGGAAAAAAGCGCATCTCAACCGCAAAGTGAAGGCTTATAGCCCAGAATAATGAAATCTGGGTAAGTCGGCATATAGTTCGGTAATCCATATCTGGCGCATCGGACAATCAGATTGTGTCGTCGTAAGTATTACTTGAGCCTGGAAAAAACAGCGCAGCGAGGGCAGAATTGCTAAAGTGTCTCCTGTAGTAGCGCCTGAACGGCTGAATCGGTGATATTTATAATCTGACCCCGAAAGTTTTCCCCGGCCTCCCCCGCAAGGATGGCAATTACCTTTCCTGCTAAATCAGGCGGTAGACACTTCCCACTGGTATAATATCCCTGGAAGCGGCCCGCCAAAGCCTCGCCAACCTTTTCGGCTGGTTGAGTGCGAATCTCAGTTTGCATTGTGGTGTCAACAGTTCCCGGATAAAAGCTGATAACCGTTACGCCAGTGTCGGCCAGTTCAACACCAAGCTGTCGCGTCATCATATCCATCCCGGCCTTGGAGGTCGAATAGGCTCCGGTCCTTTCCATAGGGCTGCGGGCTGCACCGGAGGAAACATTGATGATTCTCCCTTGATTGCACTCTAACATTCCAGGCAGGACCGCCCGTAAAAGCCGGAAAGGGCTAATCAGGTTAATTTCTATAACTCTGGCCCATTCCGCCGGGTCTATCTCCCAGGTGGGACCAAAAGGGCCAATTGTAGCGGCGTTATTAATCAGGATTTGCACCGGACCAAGAGCGGAATTGACCTGACCGACCAGTTCCTCAATTTTTTCTAGCTCGCCCAGATCAAAGGGGATAGCCACTGCGATACCGCCAAGCGTCTTAATCTCAGCCGCTACCGCTTCAATTTCAGCTTTATTCCGGGCGACCAGCGCCACTTGCAAACCGCGCCGGGCCAATTCCAGGGCAGCGGACCGTCCAATACCGCGCCCCGCTCCTGTTACGAGAGCTACTTTAGGTTTAGAGTCATTCACAAATTTTCTCCTTTAGTTGAGAACAAATTGTTAATTCCGAGCTCCGACATATAGGGCAAAATCCTTATTATACTAACAAAATTTAGAGTGCATCGCCATAATAAAGCCGCTCATTGTCAGACAGACAAGAAGCGGCCAATTTATTTGG